>CAYJGE010000119.1:0-9282 GCA_964369835.1 uncultured Mailhella sp. | reverse complement strand
TTGCATTTTTATATGGCTTAAAGTAATTTCTTGATCTTGCGTCGACACAGCCTAGAGCATTAAATATTCAATTTAAGAATTTTACTTTAAAATACAATTCATTCAAAATTTGCTTTTACTTTTTAAATATATTTCTCATTAGAATTACATGGAAGGAGTTATAATATGAGCCAAGTAAATCTACCAAGAGACGCAAGTATTTCTATTACTACTCAAAATCAAAATACCGGGCGAGTAAGTACAACGGACTCTCCAACTCAAACACAAGAAGCACAAGCAAGCACTCTACTTGCTCAGCAAATCAGTGTAACACAAAGAGATAATCCTATTGTTAATGCTTCACGAGTTAACTGTACAGACATAAAAGCTGATCCCGCAAGCGTTCAAAGTACAATAGTTAATATGAATCAATCCAGTGATCCTTTATTGAGAACAATAAAAGTTCAAATGGAAAAATCTAGCATAGAAGGCTTACAGGTCTTAGATCAAGCCTATGCGAGTGTTAAAGATGATTCAAAAGCAGTAAGTCAGTTAGATCAAGGTATGTCTAAAATTATTGCAAAATCTCTTGTTTCTAAAAGTCAATTAGAAAAATTAGCAGATAAAATTAATAGTGAAATTGTATCAAAATTTGAAAAAAATAAACTTGGCGATAATGAAGAACTTTTTGCTAAAATTGTATATGATAAATTTAGGCAATTAGATGAGAGCCTTAAGTCTCCAGATAAATCCCAAAGAGCACTTGCTAATATAGAAGGGTTAAAAATACTACTACAAGATTCACAATTTCCAGCATCAGAAGGCTTGTTAACGGAATTCGATAGATTAGCGTATACAGTTAAAACAGCCCATTCAGATATGCTTGCAAATCAAACCTATCAGAATGATGTACAAGCTCTTATTGATAGAATCACAGGTGCAAGCACTTCTCAAGTAATCAAAGATGTTAAAAAGGAATTTGACACACTTGTTAAAAAATTTGAAAATTCAGAGCCAACTTCTAATGAACGCACTTTACTTAATTCATTAGAAGAATTAATTATCAATAAAACAAGTCGTTTAGCTCGAATTGACGAAGTAAGTACGGCAATAACACAATTAAAAGATAGCAAAAAATTAGCTACAATTGATACATTAACTGCACACTTTCAAGCTCAACAAGATACCTTTATTGGCCTTGCCGGGCAAGACGCATTGACTCAACAAGAAGCTGAATTGACAGCATCAATACAAAATTTAAAAGATAGTTTTGAGGTGTTAAAAACAGTTCAAGAATTGCGTCAAAAACTTTCTCCTGAAAATATAGAGCAATTTAATACATTCTTGCAAAAGATACACTATCATTCTGAAATTTGTGACAGTTTGAATAAATTATCCTCCGATGAGCTTTCAAGTATAATTTCAAAAATTTCACAATTAAAAAATACACAGATCTTTGAAAGTTATAAAATTGCCATTGCAAATATGCCAGCTTTAATTAACACAAATCAACTTTTATCCTTGATAGATAGTGCTATAGACATTCAAAATGAACCAAGCACAAAAAATTATAATAAAGCATTTAATCAAATTAATTCATTTTTTATGGACAAAGCTGAAAACTTTAATGCTGACTTTGCTCATGCATTAAAATCAGATTTGCTCCCTGCCAAATCTCCTCAAAAAGCTAAGCTAGGTGAAGTTGATCCCCACACTTTGTATTCAACTATCATGAATAAACAGCACAAAGCTTTAATTGCTTGTAATGATATAAATAAGGCTTTGGAACGCAATGGGCTAAGGTCACTTGCTTTAGGCGATAAGGTAAACTCAGGTGCATTATTTGAGCTATTAAATGATTATGAGTTACCTAAAACTATTGATAATGATCCTATTGATATGCTAATAATGAGTACTTGTTACCAACTTGCTGAAGCCGAAAAACTTCTGCAAGGTAAATCATTCAACGCAAAAAACGACTTCCATGCTTTATTGCCAAAAGCTCTAAGCAATAATCTAAAAGATATTCTTCCTGATATCTCTCACCTTGGCTTTATAAGTCAAAAACAGGTTTTACAATTTCAAACAGCACTTACAATTTCTCAAAAAATGTCTGCTTTGAAAGATTTTAGTACAATGATATCAAAACTTAGCAAAGATGATGTGGAAAGAGTTCAAGATTCTATTATGCGCCTTGCTCAAAGTCTTAATGTTCCTGTGAAAGATGGTATAAATAAGAGGAATATACAAGATATAACCAAAGATTGCTCAGTAAGATTTCAAAAAACATTACAAGGTGTTTATGAGGGAGTACAGGTTCACAAAGCTTATGTTCAACAAATGGAACTTGTACGAGATCTTACTACAAGCTTTAAGAAAACACATTCAATTCTTCCACAAATAGCTGATGCTCAAAAATTAAAAGGAAGTCAGATTGATCAAATAAATGGTGGAAAATTACCAGGTAGTTTAGTAGCTGTGCAAAGACTTTTAGTAAACTCACTTGACGAGCTATCTGCATTTGACTTAAAGTTGCTTAGAATAAAGAAAGATGCTCTTAAAGATTCAGAAATCCGTGATTTCACAATAAGGACTGCTGTAGAAAATTTATTTAAAGCAAATAAAACTCCACTAGAAAAAGAAGTTGAAGCAAATAACCTTACCACTGCTAATTGGCAAAAAAGCTGGCTATTGCTGGAATATAAGAAATTACCAGATAATAAATATGACGAATTATGCAAAGCTAATTTAATACAGGATTATTTGATAAAAAGTGTAGCAGATCTTGAAGGAAATCAAACTCTTCGCAACCTCAATAGCACTATACGCACACATCATAAAGAAGTCAGAAAAAAAGAAGAGCTAGCACAGGATAAATTAGCCCAAGATATTTTACAGACAGGTGACTTTGGCTTTGGCAAGAAAAAAGAAAGCCCCGTTCAAGAGAGTAAAGCAGATTCCTTAGCACAAACTATAGATTTGTTAAAGACATTAGCGATCACAGGCAACCAAATTAGATTAAATTTTCAAGAAGCACGTAGTTATAATAAAATGGATTGGCATCATGCAAAGGGAGAGTTTGACGATGCCGGAAGAATTTTTCATACATTATTACAGTCCTTTATTTCAGAAGATGGCACTAAAGGTGTTAAATTAAATGGAAGAGATAGTAATTTTGTGAAAAATACTCTTATAATTAATGGGGTAGAGTTTTCGCGTAATCCGGTAGGTGAACTTGTTGGTTATAATGATAAAGAAAAAATAAGACAAGCCTTAATTGATATACTAAATGGTGAAAAGATAGTTGTGCAAAAACCTAATTCGAATCCCAAAAAAGAAGATATAATAGAAGATATTAGCTATCTTCCTCCTATGGAGTCAGCCTATTGCGTCTTATCTCTCGCAACCAGCGAAAATGCTAAAGTAGATAAAAAAAACCCTCCAAAGTCAAGAATGGATCGTGTAGAAGATATCGTACAGAATATTTTTACAGAAGATTCAAATCTTAAAGCGGAGATAGCAAGTGTATTTAATACAGACTATGTAACAAGTAAAGAAGTAGATAGTGTTGTTGTCAGATCGATGAGAGATCTTTTTCAAGATTTGGTTATTCGAGTTGGGTATAACGATATTCTCACCAGACAAGAAACTCAAAGTGCGGATGCGTATAAGCTTGAACTTTCACAGCTTTTCGACAATCCTGAATTTACAAAAAAATTACTCCCACTTGTAGTAATGAATTCTTTTGCTAACTCTGGGGCAAGCAGCATCACTGATTTTGCATATAATATATCAGAATATAAGGATATTGTTATTAATTCATTCAAAGATCAAAATGTGCCTGCTGAAGTTGCTCCTTTATTATTTGAGCTTTTAGCAGCAACGAAGAGTCATATTATTGATGTTGAAAAAACACTGGATTATGCAGTAGGTGCATACGCGTATGCCTCTTTGCAAAGTGTTGTTGCAAGTGTTTTTGGAAATGGGATAGAAAGTACAAGTTCTAAAGATTTAAGAGCAGATAGCTTAAAGGTGCTTCGTCAAATTCCAAAATCAAGTGAGCTTAATTTATCTAGTGAAAATACGGCTTCTCTTTCTCTTTCATCAAAAATATCACCTATAACAGTAGGCCTTGCAGTAGGAAAAGTTGATGGAATGAATTTGACACGAGATGAGGCAGGCAATATTCGTCTATCAGTTGCAAATGGCCTTTTTGCTGAAGGGAAAGTTGGTGCATCTTTTGCAGATATTGCAAGCGTAGACATTGCTGGAAAAGTTGCAATTAAACAAGATCTTACATTTTCATTCACGAATGATGAGGCTTGTGCAAGCTTTATGGGCGAATTTTTATCCGGCAATGCAGATATGCACTCTTTAAAATTGTGTTCCTCTGTTTCTGGTAGTAAGGGAGGCTTAATTTCAGGAGAAGTAGAAGTTGCAGGCGGATTGAAATATGAAAAAGAAAATGTTTTTACTGTACAGCTAGGGGCAAGGGCAAGGGCTACCGGCGAATGGTCATTTAATGTTGCAGACTCAGGAAAAGAACGTACTACAACAACTTCAAACTCTTTTTCTATTGGTGCTGCGGTTGGAACAAAAATAACCTTTGATGATCCTAGTCTAAAAAAGTTAGAAGAATTTAAAGACGTTGCAGAGAAAATAGCTGAAGTGAAAGACGAAATCATCGACCTATCAAATACTCTGAACGATAACATAGGGAGAGCTGCACGACGAGAAAATGTCGAAAAAATTGTTGAAACTGAAAATAAAATTGTTGGAACTGTACAAGATACTAGGGATCTACTTGCAGGAAAAGTAGAAGAGGACAATAGTAGTGAGGAAGAAGTATTTGATCAAGACGTTGAGGTGTTAAAAGATAGAGGCTATAATTTGGAAGGAGCTATGGATATAAATAGTATTAGCTTTCTCGCTCAAGCAACATTTAGTACGAACACATCTCAAGCTGTAAAGCGTGATATTCTCTCTGATAATATATTGGAAGTAGTAACTACTCATTCTTCAAATATTGGTGGCTCTAACCCAACATTATCTGCATGTTATTTTGCTAAAGAATTAGGTATAAGTGAAGAGAAAATAGTGCGTCTAAAGGAACAATTAGAGGCAAAAGGTCTTTCAGAATTTACTATGGTTTGCACACGCAAACTCTCTGATGAGGGGATAAATGCAATTAATCTTAGCAAAACAAAGAAAGATATCGTCGAAGATTCTAGTTATTTAGATGATTATGTTATACATATTGAACATCCTGAAACGAGGTATAGTGATAGCACTAGTTATCTAGGCGTTTTCATAAATCAAAGTCAAGCAAAAGCCACACAAAGGATAGATATTAATTTAGCAGCATAAAAGTTTGGCACATTCCAATTTATACCAAGGGTTGACAACTCTATAACCATTTAAATATATTAACAAAAAATATTTATTTTAAAATTCAAATAAAAAACATTTTTTCAATTAACAGTATAACAATATAAAAAACCTTTGCACAATGAATTGTGCAAAGGTTTCTTATATTTAAGCAAAAATCAAATAAGACCTTAATGTTTATATAATTCTGCTACTGCCTGAAAAAATTCTCCTTTACAAGCTTCCGATAAGCATATCTTCATAAATATTCGACAAATAAAAAAGTTATAACGTTTGAATTATTTAAACAGTAATTATTTTTTTATTATTTATGAAGTATGCTGTTTAGCTTAGTAGAAGAGAAAATAATTTCTAAAAATCATACCTTAGCATAACATTTAACATATGCCCTGTTTCATGTTCTGAGGCTTGCAGATTATAATTAAGTCCAAAGCTTATACCATTATCAGCATTTACAACATCAAGTCCGACACCGCCACTAAAGGTGAATCTGTCAATATTTTGCATACTATATTCAGCATAACCGGAAACACCCGGAATAGAAGACAGGCTATTTGAATGTAAATCACCGGCAGTGCCAATAAAACCCAAATCAACTTTTGGCGTAAATTTCCAATTATTTTTCTTTGTAAAATCAGCACTAAAGGTCACACCTACCGGAAAATACCAAATGCTTTGGCTATCAGCTTCTGTTTCGGAAACTACGCCAAGTCTATCTTTTGTATCGTAACCATCTGTATTAATATATGTATAACGTATGCCTGCATGTGGGGTAATGTCCATAAATTCAGTTTCAAAAGTATATTCTGCTGTAAGTCCGGCTGTCCAAACTGTGCTTTGAGTATCGGCTTCAAGGCTTGATATACCTCCAACAGTTGGTATATTTTGAATAAATTCACCGGATATGGAGTTGAAGCCAAAATCTGCCATGAGCGAGAAATTTTCTTTATAATAAGCGCCATAGAGTGAAAGACCCCAAAAATCAAAATCACTGTCTGTTTGGCTTAAATTTCCTGTGCTCTCGGCATAGCCTGTGCCAAGGTTAAAGGCAAGCCCCATGCGAAAAGTATTATAAATGGTATAATCAGCACCTAAACTTAATCCACCAAGACTGCTGTCATAACCATGTTCAAAAGCTCCTGCCGAAATACCTGACACTTTGCTATATTTATACATTGGTGAAAACCAAAGGGCTAAACCATTGTTAATATTATTAACAGTTTCAGAGCCTGCCGCAATACCACCTTGAGAAGCTTCGCTTGATTGCACCATAGCCGAAGCTTGTCCACCTATGGAATTTATATTAAATCCTGCTTGGCTTAAATAGTTTATAATATTGCTTGCGGCAATATAACTCGCATTGGCACCCATAGCAGATGCAGCACCTGTTTGAACAAGTTGAAGTATGCTTTCCATAATTTTTACGGCTTCTGTGGGGTCATTGCTGCCAATTCCTTTGTCATCATCAAAAAGTACAGATATAAAGCGTATGGATTCTTGTTCGCTATTGACATTAAAAACCTTTGATAATTCTGCCAAGAGTTTTGCCGTAGAATTTTGAGAATCCGCAAAAGTTTTCTTAACAATTTGCTCAGGGCTTGGATCGGGATTTGGGCCAGGATCGGGATTTGGGCCAGGATCTAGGCTTGTTATGATTACACTATAAGAACTATTTGTAGGATCAAAATCTTCCACCTTCGCCACTTGTAGAGTTGATGAGGTTGTAAGATTAGCTCCTTCCCAACCACCACTGGCAATACTTCTATCAGTAAAACCTGACACTATATTAACAGTATCACCGGTTGCGGCTGATGTAATATGCAACTTTGCACTATCAGCAACTGTAAGTTTACCTTTAGTAGCTGTTAAGGCAACACCATTATTAAGCCCTGCGGCATCAACTACCAGTAAGGAATTTGCAGCAAACTCAGCACTATTAACCGATGTGGAACTAATATTGGTATTGGCACCATTAATTATTATATTACCCGTATTTGCCAAGATCTGAGGAGTTACAATAAACAAGGCCGATGTTACGCCCGTACCCCACATAAAATTGCTTTGAGTAAAGGAATTTTTAACATAATCATAACCATAATTCACGCTATCTCCGCCAAGCAAAGTGTAAGAATTTTGCTCGACAATAAGTTTTCCGTCAATTCCATTATTGCCTAGTTTATGCAAAAATGAAGCTGTTGCATTATCAATTGAATTTGAAGATTCAGAATTTGTGGTGCGGAAAGTACCGCCGCCTAAAGTGGTATCGCCTTTAGCGGTAAATTTACCATCTTGCACATTTAAGTTTTCAGCGCTTGCCAAAGAGGTAGTACCTTCAACGATGGTAGTACCATTTATATTAACTGTACCCTTATTTATTAAATTACCTGTAATGCTACCATTTTGCAGATTTAGAGTTCCGCCGGGACTATTGGTAACATTACCTTGCACAAGCACGTCATTAACACCTACGAGGGTAAGAGTGCCGGAATTGTCCATATCACCATTAACACCACCAATAATTGCAGTTCCGGAGGCAAAATCTCCGCCGTCAGGCTCTGTACTATCATTTCCAAGCACTATATTCAAAGGTAAGCTTGTGCTGTTTTTAATATCTTTGAGATAGACACTATCTGTATTAATACTTACACCATAAAGTTGAATGGTACCATCTCCGATAGTGGCAGAGGTTTTGAAGTTATTTAAAAAAGTTCCATAGTTATTATAATTCATGGTAGTAAAGCTCACGTCTTTCAAAACAAGATTACCTGCATGAGTGAGTGTCTTATCAATAGTGCCAGCCTTGGTAAAAATTCCTGTGTATTCAATTGTTCCAAAATCAGAAGCTTTGATTATAAGTTCACCATTTTTATCTGTGGAAAAAAGATCTGCACCGCTATCTACTGTTAGCGTTCCTTGAGAAACATCAAGGCTTCCATTTATTACTTTTAGGCTTCCGTCTTCTGCAATATTTAGAGTGTCACCACTTGCAAGGGTCACAGCACTTGCTGTGCCAATATTGCCTACATTAACAATGCCTGTAAATTCTGTATTGGTATGTGTACCCAGGTTAACCGTTTCAAACAAATTTAATGTAGCAGAGCCAATGCTACCCGAATATACATTATCATGTTTCGCAGTGCCAAAGTTCAAAGTGGTATTTGCCACATTCACAATAGATGCATTGTTGAGCACATTGTTTAAATTAAATATATTATTAATGCCTGTGCCTGTAATATTTACATTATAGGTATTTCCATCGGATTTGACACTATCATCAAGGGTATAGCTTCCGCCATTCAGTAAGAGAAAGCTTAGTTCCAAGTTTCTATTTTCCATATATATGGCATTATAATCCTTGGTTGCGCCAGAAACGGTATAGTTACCACTTATAATATGACTTGTTCCATCAGCCTTGAAATTTAGACCGGTAGTAGTAAAAATAGCACCGCCGACAGCACCGCCGACACTGGTAGCACTATTAGCAATGAAGCTACCTGTTATGGTGCTGATGTCGCCACTATTATAAATAGCACCGCCGACAGCACCGCCGACACTGGTAGCACTATTAGCAATGAAGTCACCTGTTATGGTGCTGATGTCGCCACTATTATAAATAGCACCGCCTCCGTTATTAGTAGCACTATTAGCAATGAAGTCACCTGTTATGGTACTGATGTCGCCTTTATTATTATAAATAGCACCACCGAAGATGTTACCACTATTGGCAATGAAGCTACCTGTTATGGTGCTGATGTCGCCACTATTATAAATAGCACCACCGTTATTAGCAGCACTATTAGCAATGAAGTCACCCATGATTGTGCTTATGCTATTAGTATTATAAATAGCCCCGCCGTTATTAGCACTATTAGCAATGAAGTCACCTGTTATGGTGCTGATGTCGCCACTATTATA
>CAYJGE010000118.1:0-9346 GCA_964369835.1 uncultured Mailhella sp. | reverse complement strand
AAAGGGGGAGTTTGAGGGGGAAAAACTCGTTTTTTTCAAAAAAACGTGGTTTTCCACCTCAATTTGGAATCTCGTGGTTTAAGGGGGAGAACATTTTTGCCTACAAAAATGTTCTCCCCCTCAAGAAAATTAATCGGTGCTTCCTTAAAGTCGCATCGGATTAATATTTAATTATAAATCCAGTTTTGGACTTGTTACATTTTGATCTTTTTCTTTTTTGATGGCATAAAGAATACCTGCTGTGAAGGCTATGGCTGTTACAACCACAATATAGGTTTTGATTGAAGATATGGAGTTATAGATAAGGATACCTTGTACTATTGCAGCAAGGAAAACAAATACATAGAAAATCCATGTGGGGCACTTGGGAAGGAATTTACGATTTGCCCAAGCATTTGGATATTTGTTAGGAATAATAGCAATGGCAACCATCATAAAAATACCGATTACAATATCTGTAAGAATGTATGTGTTTGCAATGGTGCTAATGTCCCAACCAAGCAAAATTGGGAGCATAGAAGCCAACCAACAAAGGGTAAGAATTTTCCAAGGGCTGTTTCTTCTGTTTAATGCTCCAAAACTTTTTGGGAACCAACCATCATTTGTAGCTGTTAAGATTGGTTGAACATAGCCTGCATATACACTATTAATTGTTGTGGTTAGAGCCATAAATGGTCCACAAATCATAAAGAATATGAAAACAGGTTCTGTAAGAATTTCTCTGGCCACAAGGGTCATTGATTGGTTTGAAACAACTTCAACAGGAAGAACACCGGAAGCAACAACAGCAACACCTATATAGATAAAGGTAATGGCAATAGTGGTTCCGACCATACCAAATGGAATGTCTTTTTTGGGATTTTTGGCATATTTACTAAAATACATCAAATAGTACTGGCAATAAGTGGCAAAAGAAAGTAGACAAGCTGCTTTAAAAATTCCCATATTTCCGGCGGGTGCAAAATTTTCATTGGTTGCAGGTGAGAGGTTGGCAAAGTTAACATGTCCAAATCCAATAATAATGAAAGTTACAAGGGCAACAATCATTAATGTTGTCATTACATTTTGGAATTTTGATAATGTGTCAAGTCCGAAAAGGTTTACAATATAGAAAGTTGTAAGCCCAAAAATGGCGCCCATTGCAGGTGTAACATTTGGAAGTAATGAGTTTATGTAGTGACCGAGTGAAAGGGCATAAATTGCAACAGTAGGGTAGTATAGAAAAAAGCTTACAACATACATACCGGCATATTTTTTACCGAGGATTGTACTGACCAAGGCATAGGGGCCACCTTCCATAACAAGGGTACCACTTGCAAAAAACATTGGGGTATTGTAGAAAAAACCAAAGGCAATGGCTATGGCAAAGGCAAGCCAAACTGCATGGCCTGTAATTCCTATGCCTGCACCGACCAGAGAGAAGAGGCCGGCACCAACTGTTAATCCAATCCCCATGGCCAGGAGAGTCCATTTTCCCAAAGAACCTACATCTGAATTTGCATTATTAGACATGATAATTCCTTTTTTGTTAAATGTTATAAAAATAAATTTAAAATTAATTTTTAAAACCCCTTTTCATATTTCTGGTATACTGCAAATATTAAAAGTTTTTTCTCGAGAAAATAAAAAAGAAAAGAGGGAAAGCAGTTATGTTTGAGGGGGGAAACATTATTTTTGATTCAAAAAAGTTTTCCCCCTCAAAAAAACTTAGTTAATCACCAGTGGGCAAGCTCCATTCCAAACAACTTCTTTATAAATTTTTGGATCTGTGTCACCTTCTGTGCTGATGAATAAAAGAACAGAATTTTCATCAATTTTCATTTCTTTTTTAATTTCTTTTAAAGCGTCAATAGTACAAATTCCATAAGCCATTCCCAAGCAAACTGAACCTGATTCACCTGAAATAATTTTAGAATCATTTTCTAAAGGATTTGCAAGAATACGCATTCCTGTTGCTGAATATTCATTTGGGCAAGAAATATAATAGTTTACGATATCTTTAAGAACATCATATGCCACAATATTTGGCTCTCCCACTGATAAACCTGCCATAATTGTTGCTAAATCACCTTCAACAACAGAAAATTTACCTTCAAGAGCAGATTTTAGAAAACAAGCGGCATTGTCAGGCTCAACTATTGTCATGTGCGGTTTATTTTTTTCCATAAGTGTTGCAAAATAAGCCATAATCCCAAGAGCAAAAGAACCTGCTCCGGCTTGAAGCATTAAATGGGTAGGAACTTCACCATTTAATTGTTCTCTTATTTCATCTGCAATGATTGTATAACCTTGTGAAATGTAATTTGTTGTTTGTGTATATCCTTCCCAAGCTTGATCTTGAACATGACACCATGACATTTCCTCTGCTTTTTTAATTACTAATTTTAATGTATCATCATAATTATATTCAGTTACTATAACAGAAGCCCCAAGATCTTCAATGGCTTTTACTCTGGCAGGAGCTGTTTGTGAAGGCATATAAATATGGCATTTACAACCAAGTAATTTAGCAGAATAGGCAAGACCTTTGCCATGATTTCCATCTGTAGCGGCAATTAAAACTATATCTTTAATTTTTTGATTTATTTCAGGTTTTAAAAAATAATCAAAATCAATATCATCAAGAGAAATATCTAGTTTATTACAAATAACTTTTGAAACTCCATAAATAACTCCGATTGATTTAAAAGCATTTAAACCCATGCGATAAGATTCATCTTTTACAAATACTTTTTTTACACCCATCTCTTTGGCAAGAGCATCAAGACTGACTAATGGAGTTTTGTTGTATTCTTTTAACGTATTTGAATATCGTGATACTTTTTTTGCAACTTCAGGTGTAAACAAGTCACAATTTGTTGAATTTTTGCAAGAAGCTTCAAAAAATTCACATCCTAACATTTCTTTTTTCATGAATATTATTCTCCGAAAAACTTTTATAAGGTTAGCACTTTACAATATCCCAAGGTGTTTCACTTGCAATTATTGCTTTATCTTCATAAAATACCAAAGTATCAATTACCCAAAAACCTGTTTCAAAATTGACAGCAGTACCGGGAACAAATCTTTGATCTTTTTTATCCATATCAGCGTCATAAACTAAAGAACCGCCACAACAATCTCCCGGCCATAATATTCCCATGTCATAACCGCCAAGCCAAAACTGTTTTCCCCAGATACCAAGTTCTTGATAATATTCTTTTAATTGACCTGTGAATTCATTAATGAGCATATTTGGCTTTAAAATACTTTCTACTTTTTCACGAATTAAAGGATGATATTTTTCAGCCATTTTTACAAAGGCAACTTTATCTTCTGTATATTTACTGTAATCCATATCACCCACAGTAAAAATACGTGATAAATCAGAGCTGTATCTAAGATAAGAAGCAAATAAGTCCGCAACCACAACATCACCTTTTTCAAGTTTTTCATGTGATGGATAGTCATGTCCTCTGAGAACTCTTTGTCCTCCATGAATAAAAGCACAACCTGCCAGCTCTCCGCCCACTAAAGCCATCTGGTAATTTGCGTAAGCATATAATTCATTTTCTGTAACACCGGGTTTTAAATATTCTTTAATTGCTTTCATTGATTGATCGGCAATTTTAGTGGATTTAACTATATAATCAAGCTCTTGAGTTGATTTAACATTACGAATTATATCAAATAAATCACTGGCATTTACAGTGCTTACACCATGGCTTGCAAAAGCATCGGAAATTAACTTGGTAATATGTATTCCATGTCTGTCGGATTCAATTCCAACCTTAGAAGTTAACCATCCTGTTTCTTTTAGATTTTTAGCAATGGCACCCATTAAAGTTCCACCTAAAGGAATGGTTCCTGCATTACCGCTGATTCCATAGGTAGGACGACCTGCATGTGTAAAAATACGAACATCTTTGGTGACTGTGTCCTGTCTTACGTCATCCTCTTCTCCGGCAACGTCCATAAAAGCAAAATCATCATGATCCACATGAATGGCTATGCTGGCAGGAACATAATAATTCCATTGTTTCATGGAGTTGGTTCTGTACCAACCAAGCTTATAACCGGAAAAATAATAAAGAGATTCGGGTGATGTTAAAAATAATATTTCAAGATCATTCTCTCTCATTACTTTTTTGGCATAAGCTAATCTTTTATCATATTCTTCTTGTGTAAATGGAACATTTCTCATGGTTCCGTTGACTTCATATAACATTACTGACTCCTTTTATTTAATATTAAAGTTATTTATAAATTGTGTGTAAATTTCTGTTGCGTCAAAAACATCTTTTAGCTCACAATATTCATCTCTCATGTGGCAAAGCTTCATTATACCCGGCCCATAACCTATTGTTGGGATATTTTGAGCAGTTGAAGCAAAACCATTTGTGCTAAAATTCCATTTAAATAACTTTGCCTCTTCATTTGTTGTATTTTCAAAGGAAATTTTCATTGCTTTGGTAATGGGATCATCTTTTTTCATTTCCCAAGACTCTAAAAAGCTGTGCATGGCAATATCTTTATTTGTATAGCTTTTTCCTTTTGCACTGTAGACATTCCAAGTTGCACTTGTATTTTCTACAAGTTTGTCCATTTCCTTTGAAATAAGTTCAAAGTTTTCACCATTTACTAAACGTCTGTCTAAATAAATTACACAAGCGTCGGGAACGGCATTTAAGGAAACAGATGTGCTTTCAATTTTACTGAGTACAACTGAACCATGTTCACCATTTATTTTATAAAATTCATCATTTAGATTTTTAACTCTATTTATAATTTCAGCCATTTCGTATATAGCATTAACTCCATTTTCCGGAGCACTTCCATGACATGAAATTCCTTTTGTATGGATTTCAAATAAAGCTCTTCCCCTATGTCCAAGAGCAATTTGTCTGTCACTTGGCTCACAAATAACTACAGCATCAAGTTTTTGTGGAAGAGTATTAATTATATTATCAAGTGCAAAAAAATCAAAATCTTCTTCCATTACAGAAGTAGATACATACACAGTTTTATTTTCTAATAAATTTAACTTCTTAGCAAAAAATCCGGCGTATATTGAAGCGGCTATGGCACTTTTCATATCACAAGTACCTCTACCATACATCTTTCCATCGACTACATTACCTGCAAATGGATCTTGAGACCACAACTCACTATCATTAACAATAACTGTATCCATGTGCGAATCAAACAAAATTGCTGTTTCTCCTTGCCCCATTACGCCAATAATATCTCCATATTCTGTTTCTATTATATTGTCGTAACCAAGAGAAATCATTTTTTCTTTAATACACTTTGCCAAATTTCCTTCTTGTCCTGTATAGCTTTCAATTGAAATTAATTTTCTTAAAAAATCTATGATTTCTGATTGATAACTAAGAGATAAATTTTTTAACTCTTTCATACTCTCTCCTAAGCAAGAAATATATAATATGCAATATGCAATATATTACAGATTTCTAAAATTTATAAAATTTAATATTACTTGTCAAGTCATATTAACAAAAATATTAAAATAAACTTATATGTTACTATGTTATATAATGAAAAATTGTTGTACTTAATTAAAAGTTATATTTCCATTAAATAATTTCTTGATTTTATATTTTTAGTTTGTTAAATTATTAACAATATAAATTATGAATTTATTGTTTATTTAAAAATCGAATAAGATTAATATCTGTAAGATTTTAATAAAAAATGATTTACTCATTTGATTATTTACAATTTTTAAATTAATTTTCTTTATTAATAATGGGGATTTTTTGTGCCAATACCTATGAAAGAAACTGATTTTGATAGAAAATCTACAAAAAATATAGCTTATGATAACTTACGTGAATGGATAATTAATGGAACCTTGAAACCCGGTGAAAAAATTATTGATACTGAAATTTCAAGTTATTTTTCCATAAGTAGGACTCCTGTTCGGGAAGCATTACAAATGTTGGCTGAACAAAATCTTGTAAAAATAATACCAAGCAAGGGTACACATGTAACAGAGTTGAATTTAGAGGACATTAGATTTATTTATGATGCTTTAAGTGTAATTCACAGCTCTGTTTTGGTTTCTGTTTTTCCAAAAATAACTGCGAAAATAATTCAAAAACTAAAGAATATAAATAATAAAATGTCTGAAAAACAAGGTGAAAACAATTATATTGAAATGAAGAAACTTGATAATGAATTTCATAATGTATTTTTGGACTTATCAAATAATTCTTACTTACATGATTTTTGTGAGCAGTTAAACTTGCATGCAACAAGAGCAGAAAATATTAATTTCTCTGTATTTACTTCTGCTTCCAAAAGTACTGTAGAACATGAAAAAATTATTAATGCAATCGAAGCTAATGATATATTTTTAGCATACCAATGTATGACTGAAAATTGGATGCGTTTTGTATCAAATGATTTGGAGAATATTAAAATAGGTGAAAATTAAAGTATATCTTCATAAATATTTGATAAATAACATATGTATAAATCAAGATGTTTATATTGTTATTTGAAAAAATGTTTTTTCAGGAAAGGGTAGTTTGAAGGGGAAAACTCACCCAGCTTATGTCAAACAAAGCTAAGCTTCATGGATTGGTTCAAAAAACTTTTTCTCCAAGAAAATCAATCAGTGCTTTCTTAAATTTTTTTGTAAAATATTTATTAGAAATGTTCTAATGTTGATTAATATGTTTTGGTTCAGTTGTAAATAAACTAAAAAAATAACAAACCAGAGTAGAATAAAAGATTATTTTAAAAGATGCCTGAAAAGCTTCGACTGAGAAAATATCTATGAATGTGTTTTGACAAGTTACAAAAATAAAAGGAAAAACAATAGGGCCTATGAATCCACCCATATTTACTACAGATGCAGCAACTCCTCCATATTTTTTTGAATTAAGTTCTTGAACACTTGCCCATGTAACAACAAAAGTAGCGCTGCAAAAGCCAATTCCAAACAATATAAGGCCCAAATAAAAAAATGATAGCTTATCATTATAATAGGCTAAAATTGCCCAAAAAATAATATAGAAAAAACCAAATATTATCATTGTATTTTTACGGCTTTTTATAAAGTCTGAAAACATACCTATTAAAACAGAGCCTATAGCTGAACCCAATATACAAATAATTAAATAAGATGAAGCTTCAACAGAGCTGAAATCATAACAATTTTTTAGCCATGAAGTTCCACTATAGCCCACTATCACGACATAAGATCCATAAAATCCTGCAAATAATAAAATTGGTGGCCAAGTACGAATATCAAAAATAATTTTTATAAGAGCTTTTACAACAGATATTTTATGATCTTTTTTGATTTGTTTATTTTGTTCTTGTAAATTTGGACTATCTTTTAAAAATAAAACAAGTAGGATTAAATTAATAAAAGTTGCAAAAGCAATAAGATATAAGCTATTTCTCCATCCTATATTTTCCACTGACCAAGCCAAAGGTGTTTGAGCAAATATAGCTCCCAAAGTACCGATAAAAGAAGCTATTCCTGTCATTGTTGCTAAAATATTTGGTTTTAGCCAGTTTATTTGAAATTTTAAAATACTTACAAAAATTGTTGCTGTTCCAATTCCAATTAATCCTCGCCCCAAATAAAGCATAAATATATTCATGGCTGAAGCAAAACATAAGGTTCCCATCAAAGTAAATAATAATCCAAAAAATACAGTTTTTTTTACGCCAAACTTATCATTTAATAAACCTGTCGGAATTTGCATAAATAAATAAGCATAAAAATACAAACTACCTATTTGGGTTATTGTATTTATATCAGTATTAAAATCAGATATTAAATGAGACTGTAGAATACCTGTAGTCAAAGAATGAAAAAAATTTATAAAATACGCAAATAATAAAATACTCCACATTAATAAAATATGCGTGAAAGAAAAATTGTATTTAGATTTCATAAGAGATTTTTTTTATGATAAATCCACGCTAAAAATAGAGTTTAATCTTTTTTAACGTGGACTTATCAGTTAAACAGTTTACAAAAATATTTTAGAGCGGAATAATATTTAATTCCCTATTGCTGTCAGATAAACATTCTCCACCATTTTTACGCACCACAAAAATTTCTTCAATATCATATAAACCATGATCAGTAGCAAGACCGGGTTCAAGAGCAATAACCATACCTTCTTCTAAAACCAAATCATCTTGAAGTGTTACCGATGGTAATTCTGTGCTGTTAAGACCAATACCATGTCCAAGTCGTCCACAGTCAAATTTAATTTCAACTCCTCTTTTTGCCATTCCATCAAGACAAGCCTGTGCAACATCTCTAATGTTTATGCCCGGTTTTAGCAATTCTGATGCTTCCATGGTTACTTCATGAATTAAATTTTGAGTATGACTTCTTTCTTTTGAAATTTTACCGACAACACCTGATCTACAAAAATCAGCCCAATAGCCATTATAAACAGCTCCCATATCAAGCCAGAGAAAATCTCCCTCTTCAAGCTTTCTGTTTCTTCCTGAATCACAAATTCTGTCATAACCGCCGGGGCCTGATGTTATGATATGAAATCCGGGGCGCTCAGCTCCGCCGTCAAGCATAAATTTTTGAGCCATAATTGTAATATCTCTTTCTGTCATACCAGCCTTTATATTTTCATAAAGTCTGTCAAAAGCATAACTTGTGGCTTGGCAAGCTCTTCTTATACATGTAATTTCAGCTTCTGATTTAATCAGTCTTTGGCTCCAAATAATAGATGAAGCATCAACAAAATTAGCTTCTGTAAGCTCTTTTTGTAACTTTAAAAAAGTATCTACTTGAAATCCTATTCTTTGCTCTTGCCCCAATTCAAAACCTAAATTTCCTTTTGTCATATTTAGTTCTGAAAATATATTTATCAATTCATCGGTTGTGGGGCCAAGCAAACTGTCAAAACTTTTAACTGTACAGCAATGAGCATATTCTTTAGCAACATTTGCAAACATAATTTGGGCATATAAAATAGGTTTTCCAACTTGTGGAATAAATAGAAATGTAGGTCGTGTAAATGTATTCCAACGACATGGAGTTCTAAAATTTGCATAGTAGGTAACATTCTGATCACTACTGACAAGCATTCCAACCATGTTTTCTTGCTTCATTTTTTTTTGGCAAAGATCAATTCTTTCTTGTAACTCTTTCTTACTAAATTGTAAAACATCCATATTTAATCTCCTAAATAAAGTTATATGCAATATGCAATATATTTCTATAAACTAAATTACCCTATGATAATCAATTTTGTCAATCTTATTTAATAGTATTTTTATGAATTTCCAACTTCATTCCACGTCAATCCGCTTGTGAAATTTACTTTCAAAAAAAAATAATTATTTTTAAATC
>CAYJGE010000117.1:0-9477 GCA_964369835.1 uncultured Mailhella sp. | reverse complement strand
AGTCACTCCCTTTGCTGGGGGTTTGGGGGCAAAGCCCCCAAATTGGAATGGCGTGTATCAAACTCTTTTTCAACAATTTAATTTATTGTGAGAAATTTCATATGAGCATTTTAAACACCATTGGAAATACCCCAACAATTTATTTAGAAAAATTATCAAAGGAAATTGGAGCAAACATTTATCTAAAACTTGAAATGTTTAACCCTGGTGCTTCAATTAAAGATAGAGCTTCACATACTTATATTAAAAATGCCATTGCCAATAATATACTTCCGACTGATGGTACTGTTATTGAAGCTTCCAGTGGTAACTTGGGAGTTGGCCTTGCCATTGTTTGTAGTGCACTTAATTTAAAACTAAAAATATTTATGCCTGAAACGGCAAGTTTGGAAAGAAGAAAATTAATCCAAAACCTAGGGGCTGAGCTTATTTTAACTCCTGCTAATTTAGGTATGAATGGTGCCATTTCCATGGCTAAAGAATTATTGAAAAAAACTCCGAAATCTTTTTGTCCCAATCAATTTGAAAACTTAGATGGTCCAAAAATGCACTATGAAACAACAGGATTTGAGCTTGTCAGTTTTGCCAAGGAAAATAATCTAAGTATTGATGCCTTTGCCACCGGAATTGGCTCAGGTGCGACTTTTGTTGGCGTATCAAAAAGAATTAAAGACATGTTTCCAAATACATATTTATGCCCCATTGAACCCTCAGAATCCGCTGTATTATCAGGTGAAAAAGCAGGACCACACGGCATACAAGGCATTGGAGCCGGTTTCATCCCTCCTGTTTTTGATCTAAACATTGCCAATGAGGTTTTAAAAGTTAGTACAAAAGAAGCCATAGAAAGTGCAAAGCTCTTACATAAACAAGGAATTAATGTCGGAATTTCGAGCGGTGCCAACTTAGCTGGCATTATTCAACTTGCCAAGCGCCAAGAGTTTCAAGGAAAAAACCTTTTTAGTATTACTCCAGACACAGGAGAGCGTTATATCTCCACAGATTTATTCAATTAATTAAATTTACACTTACAATTCATTTTTGGCATGAATTTTGTATATTATACAATTGATACCGAAAAATATGAGACTCAATCAATGCTGAAAACAAAATAACTGTTTGTTGATAGGGATCAAAGAATGAATTTATCAAGCATCGACTAATTACTGTTCAGATAATTTTCTTCCAATGCCAAGTCCAGCCACACGTTATTCCAATTTGGGGGCTTTGCCCTCAAACCCCCAGCAAAGGGAGTGACTCCCTTTGCAAACCCCAATGATTTTTTCAAACTTTATTTGAAAAAATGGCAAAAATAAGAAATTTTCTAATCAATTTTGATAAAAATATCTTTTAATATAAGAATTGGAATGACGCGAATCCAACCATGGTTAATTAATAATTAAGGAGGATTTAATATGAAATATAAGTTTTTATTTTTTACTCTAGCCTTATTTTTGTTTTGTAGTTTTGTAAATAATGCGTATGCGACTGAAATTTATTTCAGTAATGATACTAAATACAAAACTATCCGTGTAGCTATTTTTATAAACCGTGAAGATAGGGGCTGGGTGAGCGAAGGTTGGTGGGATGTTAATAGGGGAATGACCGTAAAATTACCCTATGAAACTTTTGATAAGTTCTATCTTTATGCATATACATATAAGGACAATGAATTAATCGAATGGGCAGGGAATGCAAATGACTTTAATGATATTAGAAGACAAATAATTGAAGGTCTTTATTTAATGCCTGCGCATAAATATCCGCAAGGAAGAGTTGAAAGAAAAGTGGTTTTTAAAAGTTTTGACTTGAAAAATAATAATACAATGACCTTTAGATTTAATAATTCACTTGGCATTGATTTAGATAATAAAAAATATCAACCACATAGCCCATTCCGTTAAAAAACATAACAATTTTATTATAATATTAACCTGTAAAATACTCACAAAGAGTTAAAAGGAGATCTAAATTGAAACGTAAATTTTTATTTTTCACACTTATTTTAGGCCTATTAGTTAGCTTTGCAAACAATGCATTTGCCACTGAGGTTTCTGTTAAAAACACTTCAAGATATCGTGACATCTTTGTAGCAGTTGTTGTAAATGAAGGAAATGGCTGGATAACCGAAGGTTGGTATGCGGTAGACCGTAGCGAAACCCTAACATTACCATATGATGCAAAGAATAAAATCTATCTTTATGCCTATACATATGATAATGCAGGTACCTTAATCGAATGGAGAGGAGACCCCAATAATAGTGCAGATGTTACGAAGAGTATTGTTGAAGACACATTTACTTTGGGAGATACTCAGGCTGCACACGGAAACAATGTAAGAAATGCAATTTTCCGTGCCATTGAACTTGTAAATTATGATGTATACACCTATACTTTTAAATAATCTGAAGCCTCAAGCTAAATAATTTAGTTGATTAACTACCACTATATTTTTTAACTTTTATAGTATAAATAATAACCTCATACAAAGGATAATTTTATGAAATACAGAATAAAATTAATGACACTTTTATTGCTTTGTGCATTTTTTGCACCAATTAACGCAAATGCTGATAATCTTTGCCCTGAAGTTACCTCTGAACAAATGGAAAAAAGCATCAAGGTTATAAAAGCCTTTGAAGCCTATCATGCTTTTTATATGACCTATTCAGATAAAGATGGTGAGCATACCATACAAGTGAACTATAATGAAAGGGAACTTTATGAAAACCTTGTGGGCGAAACAGTAATGATGCTATATCATGAAGTGCAGTATTTTGATGAGCATGATGGAAAATGTACTCAAACCATCAGAGTCGTAAGTTTAAATAAATAGTTGTAAAAAAACTAACTTATTGTTAATAAGTCATCTATTTTTTATAATCATACAAAAAATCTGCAAGAAATAGACACAGAATGTGATTTTCTTGCAGATTTTATCTATTATAAAAGTATTAATAAATCATTTATTTTTGCAACAATTCCAATTGTTTTTTATCATGAATATCTGAAGTCTTGCCTATGCAAAACATAGGATTGTTTTCACCATTAAAAATAACTTTATAATCAATCCTAAAATAACGAATAGTTTTATCAGGCAAATTAAATTCAAGTTCAATGGGATAATATCTTCCCTCTTCCATGGCTTTTGAGAATTTTAGAAACTCATCAACATATTTTTCTGTCGGAATATTTAATTCTAAAATACGCTTTGGAAAGTCCATTTTTTCTGTTGGCAAATCGAGAAGTTCTCTTCCTTTTCCAAAAAACTGAATGGTACGAGTTCTATTATTATAAACCCAGAAAAATTCTGCTGCAATTTCCGAAATTGTATTAAAAAGAGTCTTATCGGAAACTTCATTAAAAAAGAATTCGCTGGCCCAAGCCATTTCATCACTTCCTGCAAGTTGTGGACGTAAATCTCTCAAAAATACTGCATTTAAAAAATCTCCGTCTTCACTTTTAACATCAAGCCTAACCTGAGTTACTTCTGTCGGAATTTCTTCACCATCCAATGTGCAATGCATCCAGTTCAATTTTTGAAATCCGGTTTCATTTAACTCTTTAAAATTCATTAAAACCGATTCTTCCGAATTTTTACCATTGGGTTGATATTTGGGAGAAAGTTCATAAAATCGATTAAAATACTCTTCACTGCTTGATAAGCCAAAAAATTTTACTGTTTGCTTATTGCACATAATTGGTTCCGGTTTATTATCCCACAAATTTATGCACAAAGGCGTAGCTTCGATAATAGAATAAAGCTCATCATAATTAACCACATAATTTTTTCGTTTATATGTGTCTATTGTTTCTTTAGGTGAATCTATAGCTTTATTTTCATCATAGATAGTTAAAAAATCCGATATGGGCATTGGCCTATAAAAATAATAGCCTTGTCCATAGGTACAACCAAAATCTTGCAACAATAGGACTTGTTCCTTTGTTTCAATACCTTCTGCCACGCAATTGGACTTTCCAAGTTCTCTAATTGTTTTTATAACATTTCTGACAACAGTTCTGTTTTCGGCGCTTGATGTAATATTATCCACAAGACCTTTATCTATTTTTACCTCAGTAAATTCTGCCATTGTAAGCATTAAAAGATTTGAATGTTTTGCCCCAAAATCATCAAGTGAAACTTCAAATCCAAGATCTTTTAACATTCTGATTTTTCTATGGAAAAACTCAAAATCCATTTTATCGATACTTTCGGTAAGTTCTATTTTGATAAAGTGATGAGGCACTTGATATTGGCTACATATTTTGACAATATCATCAATAATATCATAGGCAATAAATGTTACTCTTGAGAAATTAACAGCTATGGGCAAAGCTTTACCTTCTTTGATAAGACCCTGCAATACCAAACAAACTTCCTCTAGTACAAAAAAATCCAATTGTTTTATTGTACCTTCATTTTCATAAATGGGGATAAACCTATCAGGAGAAATTATTTTATTATCTTGCCCCATTTTTCTGACCAAAGCTTCACAACTTGTTATTTTTCCAGATATAAGGTCAACTTTAGGTTGTAAATATACAAAAAAGGACTTTGCCTTAAGTTCATTAATAATTATTTCAACAGGATTTAAACGAGATTGTACTCTATCGGCAACTTGAGCCGTATAGAAATTTTGCTTTTCAGAAAACATTACATCACAAGCTTGAGTCAAACCTTGACGTAAATCAATTTTTTTATCTTGCCATATCCCACCCACAGCAAAGGAGAAATCCGTTTCTTCTTGTTCTTCCTTTCTTAACTTATGCACAATGGTTTCAAATTTTTCTTGGCTAATATTTGGGCATAGGGCAATGAATTCATCACCTGCAACTCGAAAAATATCTGTCTTTACATGTTTTAATAAAATACAAGAAACCTGCTTAATAATACCATCACCATATTGTTCGCCATACAATTCATTTAATTTTTTCAAACCATTAATATTTATATGTAAATAGCCAAAACAAGAAAGTTTTTTGATCTCCATATTTTCTAATCTTTCAAGATATTTATTTCTGTTGCTTAAACCTGTAAGTATATCTGTATAGGAGAGATGTTCCAATTGCTTAAATATTTTATTTTTTTTCATATCATCAGCAACAAAGATAATAATTGAATGAAGCAATTGAAGATCTTTTGTTTCTCTTCTTGGATTATCAACCCCCATAAAATAGGTGATTTGCCCATTTACACGTAGTGGAACCAGGTGAACTGATTGGCAACTTGTTTCATGCAATACTTTATAAAGAGCTGAATCATGATCAAGTTCTTCTTCAACATTATCAATAACCATTTCATCATCTTTTTCAAAAGCTTCCAAAATGGGACTTATTTCTTCAGTATAAAAAACAGGGACTTCATCAATGGTTGCAAGCTCAGGACTTATACACCATTCATAGATATTTGTGGCTGTATTATTTTGAGAATTTATTTCAAATAAATATGATCTATCGGCATCATAAAATTGGCACACAATGGACAAAAGATTCATTATGGCTCTATCAAAATCCACATCTTCGGAAAGTGTTTGAATACACTTGATTAAAGTTTCTTCTACCGAAATAATCTTGGTTAAAGATTTAATTTCTTCCACATGCCTTGAGGCATCATAGGCAAAAGTAACTTTTAATTTTCTGCCGGCATATTCAACTATGGAATCAATATGCGAATAATATTTCTTATTTCTTTCGTTTTGAATTTCAGTATAGAGTTTTTGCCCTTTTTGTAACAAGTGGTTATTACAAATATCACAAATTTCTGATTTGCCATGCAAAAATGAATAGCATTTTTTTCCCGGAGTCAATCCTGTTGAAAAAGGAGCAAAAGTTAATCGTGCCAACTCATTAATATACAGAAGCTCTAAACTCTCCATATCAACAATATAACACATTACATCCGAATCATCTAGTGCAAGTGATGCAAGTATTTCAATGTTTAACACAATTAACTCCTAAATAATGCATATATACCTTTATAGCTTTCTTGTAGAGCTCTACACATGAGTATTATGAATTTCATCTGTATATTTTATTAAAATATTTTCGTATTAACAATTATTTGTTTTACTTTTCAGTCTAAACCACCTAAGCTAAACAGCATACTTCATAAATAATAAAAATTCAGTTATTATTTATATAATTCAAATTATTATAATATGTTATTCATCGAATATTTGTGAAAACTTGCTTAGGACATTTACAAACATGAATTTTTAAGTACACCAACCATTAAAATTTTATATTACCAAAACCCTTGTAACATTTAAATTTTCATATTTATTCTAAGATAATTACTTTAACATCATCTAAAATCAAATTTTTGTCAAGTTAATATTTTGTTTATTCGATTGTCATTTAACAACAATCAGACCATGAATTTCATTTTATCTAATTATTTTATCTAATTAAAAAACATGATAAAACAAGGTGTTATAAAACAATAAATTTAATTTTATATAATTTTTTATTTGAACATTCCGATTTAAAAACTCTGTATAATTCATTATACAGAGCAATCAAAAAAAATAAACTTTCTTTTGATTGCTTTTTTTAAAAAATTTATTTAAGGTAGCCAAATGTCAAATTGCTACAGTAATAATCAAGAAATTTTATCGAAAAATGAAAAAATCAAGTCTACCTATATTAGCCTTGGTTCCAATGTCAAAAATTCTGAGCAAAATTTAAAAACTGCTTTGGAATATATCAATCTTTATCCTAAGACTAAAATTGGACTTTGTTCAAAAATTTATTTGACTGAGCCCCAAGGAGATAAAAATCAACCATGGTTTTATAATCAAATTATTAGACTTGATTATAATCAAAATGATTTTGATAATAAAAATGAAGCCTTACTTTTACTTGATTTTTTACTGGAAACAGAAAAAAAAATGGGAAGAATACGAGATATTAATAGACGATTTGGCCCAAGAATTATTGATTTAGATATTTTACTTTTCACAAATGAAATAATAAATTCAAATATTTTAACCATACCTCACCCAAGAATGTCGGAAAGAGCATTTATATTAATCCCTTTACAAGAAATTGCTCCAAACCTGATAATAAATGATTTAACAATCAATGAGGCCCTTGGAAAAATATCATATCAAATAAAACAAAATAAAATTTTTCAAGCTTAATGCTGAAAAAAGGAGAATGTATGATTTGGAAATTACTTATATTTGTTATTGCAGGCTATGTTTTATATCGACTATTCATGAATGATCGCAATAAAAAAGCAGATGCACTAAAAAATGAACATGAAGAACAAATTTCAAGCGGTAATTTGGTAAAAGACCCAATTTGTGGAACTTATGTTGAAAAGGAAAGTAGTATTTCTGTACGAGATGGAGAACATCAAGAATTTTTCTGTAGTCACGATTGCAGAAATAAATATATAGCAAGAATTGAAAACTCTTCAGAAAACAATTAGTTCACGTTGAAAAATATAATTTTGTATTTTCCAAAAAAAACGGTTTTGAATGTCGCTTCCCGTATATTTTTTGGGTGTCGAAATAAACCCCAAATCATTCTGAATAGTACAAAGTTTTTACAGCAACAAAAACTTTTGCAATCAATAATTTAAAAACAATTATTTAAACAAAATTTATAAAAAAATGCACATCTTGTGCTTATTTTTGTTTTTTTATTCTGTCAACTTTGATTAAATAATTAAGCCCACTCTAAATATTACTTTATTAGCAATTAGTTGCCATATTTTTCAATATCAACTAATTAATGGAGAAATTTTCATGACAGATGATGACTTGAAAAAAAATGAAGAAGAAAACATACTTATTTTTACCGAAGGGCCGGCACCTGTAGACATAAAAGAGAGAAAAAAATTTTCAGCTTGGCTTTTTTCTTTTCTTTTTGCTGTATTTACCTTAATCGGACTATGTATTTATCGACCTGACCCCTATTTGACAGTAATGCTCTTTGTACCTGATGGACTTTTGGTCACTTTTCAAGTAACCATTTTATCAGTATTATTTGCTGTCCCCATAGGTCTTTTCACAGGGCTTGGAAGAATTTCAAAAAATCCAATTATTAATGGCATAGCTTCAGTGTATGTAGAAGTTATTCGTGGTATCCCCCTTTTAATGCAATTATTTTATATATATTATGCCCTAGGATCATTATTACAAATTTCTCCTATGATTTCAGCAGTTTCAGCCCTCAGTTTCTGTTATGGCGCCTATATGGGCGAAGTGTTTAGGGCAGGTATTTTATCCATTTCCCACGGACAAACAGAAGCGGCCAGATCCCTTGGTTTTAATCAAACCCAAACAACATTCATCATTATTTTACCCCAAGCCATGCGAACAATATTGCCCCCCATTGGAAATGAATGTATTGCACTATTAAAAGATACTTCCCTTGTTTCTGTTATTGCCATTGCAGATCTTTTACGTAGAGGGCGTGAATATGCCTCTGCCACCTATGAATATTTTGAGGTTTTTACTGTTATTGCTCTTGTTTATTTAATTATTACTTTGCTTTTGTCCAAAGGCATGAGCACTTTTGAAAGGAGACTTTCCTATTATGACAGATCTCGTTAAAGAAAACAGCGTGCAGGAAAAACCTGACACAATGTCTGAATTAAATCATAAAAATGAAGCAAATGAATCTGATTTAGCATCAGATCCCGTCAAAAAATATAGTGCTTTAAAAGAACCTGATTTAGAAGCCGCCATTTCCATGCGCGGTGTTTGGAAATTATTTGGTGATTTGGTTGCATTAAAAGATATAAACCTAGATGTAAAAAAAGGCGAAAAGGTGGTCATCATCGGACCATCAGGCTCGGGAAAATCAACCGCACTTAGGACAATCAATCGCCTAGAGGAAGCAAGTATAGGTAATATTTATATTAATGGACAAGATATCTATAGTAAGGAAAATGATATAAATAAAATGCGCCAAAACGTGGGCATGGTTTTTCAAAGCTTTAATTTATTTCCACACATGACAGTTTTAGGTAATTTAACCGTTGCCCCTTTAAAATTACGTAAAGTGAGCAAAAGCGAAGCAGAAGACAGAGCCATGTTTCTACTAAAAAAAGTTGGACTTGTGGACAAGGCAAAAGCCTATCCCTCCATGCTTTCAGGCGGACAACAACAAAGGGTGGCCATTGCCAGAGCCCTTGCCATGCAACCAAATATTATGTTATTTGATGAACCAACTTCAGCCCTGGACCCTGAAATGATAGGCGAAGTTCTTGATGTTATGGTAAGCCTTGCCGAAGAAGGAATGACCATGGCAGTCGTAACCCATGAAATGGGTTTTGCAAGACAAGTGGCAGACAGGGTTATTTTCATGGACAAAGGCATGGTAATCGAAGAAGCACCACCAAATCAATTATTCGATTACCCTCAACATGTCAGATTGCAACAATTTTTAAATCAAGTTCTATAAATTATTTTTTCGAGAAGGGGAACTTTTGAAAAAGTTCTCCCCTCTCGAGCTCTCCCCCAC
>CAYJGE010000116.1:3058-9526 GCA_964369835.1 uncultured Mailhella sp. | reverse complement strand
AATTAAGCTATTTATGAAAAATGTGTGAAAAAAATTTAGATGCGTAAGCCCTGGACGTGACCCTGACCCAAACAACAATTACAGTTAAAAAATAAAATTTTGCACGATTTTTGCATAAACATTAAAAACTTTAACAATAAATATATTATGTGCATTTTTTTTTAAAAAATCAAAAATCGATTTTTTCGAGTTAATAAGCAATTTAACAAAGGAAGTAGATATGTCAGGTTTAGGTAGTTTGGTAAGTATAAATCAAAATGTGAGAGCAACGGGACTTCAGAATGTAGATCAACCACAAAAAACAGACAAAATAAGTGGTGTTGATACGCATGAATCTCAACCGTCAGGAGTTGATTTAAAAACCACGCAACAGCGTATGCATAGGTTAGCAGATTCAACTGTTAAATTTTCTTCCCAATCATTAATGCAAGAATCATTAAATAAGATTACTCAGCCCGATCAAGGGGTTAAGCGTAATGTGAAATCTGCTTACAATGGTATAGCCACAGCTTCTCAAAATGCTCAAAAAGCCATGGGAAAACTTGATGCCAAATCAATTATGAGTTTTAGAGCTCCCACAGAAGATGTACATAAAGATTTGGAAACTGCTGTTAAAGCTCAAAATAATCTTAGGGCAGCTTTGATAAAATATGGAGATCTTGCCAAGGTAGATGTGAGTGAACAGGTAAGATTATGTGACAATAGAATTGGCGAAATGTTAAACTTTGTTGGCACTATGATGTCTTATGGAAGCGAAACTGCTGTACCTTTGCAGACATCTAAACAAACTTTTTCGGAAAATGTAAATGCCATAAGTCTTGATATGCACGCAAGCACTCAAATTACCACAGCCTTGAAAGCTGAAATTAATAGTCTATATGAAAAAATTGATGGCTTAGAGCAAAATGCGGGCATGATGGATAAATTCACATTTGACAATGAAATTTCTTTTTTAACTGAAAATCTTGAAACTGCCATGGGAAAATTGCAAAGTTTTAAAGATGGGACTTACCAAGCAGAAAAGAAAACAAGTGTTGTTTTTGATAAAAAAGCCTTAGATGTTATTGAACTTTCATTAACTTCAGCCAATAGCAGAGTTAAAAAATTGGCTCAGGCAAATCCTCCTCAAGTTTTTCAACAAATGATTGAAAGTCTTAGGGCTAACTATACTATTTCCCCCTTTGCAAGGGAATATGTCAATAGTGTAAATATAAGTAGTGCAAATCCGAATTTTAGAGACTCAATACAACAATATTTTAATGCAGTTGATATAGCTTTTACTGAGTTAAGTAAAAATCCTGCTAATCCGACCTCCATAAATACTGCCATTCAAAATGTGGAATACATTAGGGCAAACAATCAAACTGCAACTTCTTTGGGGCAATTAAATTTTTATATTCACCTGGCATCAATAGAAAATCCTGAGAATTATGTTGCTCAAATTAAAGATTTTGTCAAAACCAACGCCAATGCAAATCTTATAATAAATGAAATTATTCAACCATTAAGAAATGCTATGAATCCTCGCATAAACTCTGATGCCAAACAAAATACTGATGAAATAACTAAGCTGCGAGGACTTACTTCTAAAATGCTTCCCATGGAACTTGATAGACTGGGTAAATTAATGAATAATTCTCGTTTTAATTTTCACCAAACAGGTCAATATATTGCCACTGCATTTAATAATCCTGTCAATGTTGATACCATGGTTGAGTTAAAAATAAGAGGTTTTCCTTTTAGTAGTGTAGCATTAAATGCCATTGACGAAAAATTGGTTGAAGAAAAAAAACTGGGACAAGGTGCTGCTAATCAAGTATTTCTTTGTAAATATACACTGGAAACAGGACAAAATGTC
The DNA here is from genome assembly GCA_964369835.1 of uncultured Mailhella sp. Classification (GTDB taxonomy): domain Bacteria; phylum Desulfobacterota; class Desulfovibrionia; order Desulfovibrionales; family Desulfovibrionaceae; genus Taurinivorans. The sequence goes on along the minus strand of CAYJGE010000116.1, from coordinate 7,668 downwards.
AGCTATGTGTTTAAAGGTGAACATGATGCCAGACGTGGCCTTGACGGTTTGATGGTTGGTAAACTTGGGTATACAAGAGATATTTACGTCAACCAAATAAATGTGGTTGCTTCCGAAGCCTCCGAATTAATAGGGTGTGGTAGTGCTATAGCCAAGTCAACTGTCGGAATGCATAAAGGGCAGTTTGGTCTTTTTATGGAACATGCTCCCGGCGAAACTTTAAAATCTTTAGATAAGGGAAAACCTGCATTAACCATAGGAAGTAAATCCTATAAGCTTGAACAATTGGGTCAAGTATTTAAAACACAAGAGCAACAAAGAATTTTTTTGGGAAGTTTAGTCACTGAACTTAGTAAGCTTGAATGGTCCGATGCTTTAACAGGGCAAGTGGACAGACATGCTGATAACTATTTGTTTTCTGTAAATCCTGAAACAGGGAAAGTAAAAATAACAGGTATTGATAATGATGCAAGTTATAGCCAAAGAATGGTAGGGGTTGGAAAATTGGAAGTAAAACAAAATGACGAATCCAAAGTATCGGAAGATAAAAAAGATAAAAAACCCAAAATAATTGACTTATCAACTGTCAATCCTATACTTGCAAAAAAAACAACAGGTATAAATCAGATGTTCAAGCCCATGGTCATAAGCCAATCTGTTTATGATAACATTGTTAATCTAAACGAAGATACTTATAGGGCCTTGTTAAACGGAAAAATACCGCCGGCTGAAATAGAATCCGCCATGAAAAGGCTTGCTGATTGTAAAATACATGCAAATGAATTACGTAAAGATGGAAAATGTATTCCTGATGATCAATTTACAAATCCGGATAAATTACAAATGATCTTGGGTAAAATAGCGGAACAATCCTATGACACAAGTTTTTTTAATCAAAATTTTATATCAAGAGACTTTTCCTGCTTACTTAGAATGTTTGGAAGTGCTGTGGGAAGATAATATTAATTATTTTAAATTTAAAAAAATAATTATTTTAAACAATTACGGAGATAATAATGTTTATAAATCAAGAAGTTTTAGATAAACTTATAGAAATGCTGGAGTCAAATAACATTCCGCTATTAAAACTACCGAGTGATGCCATTGAAAGAATTATTCAAAATGATGACAGCTTTTTTTCAACATTTCTTGAACTTGATTATTTTGCTAATTTTTATGATTTGGAAACCATGGAAGAGACATTTAATGAATTGGAAACTTTTGAAAAAATGAATAGATATAACCATTTGACTGTCATGGAAAAACCCTTTATTGATGATAATAACAGTGTTTATTTATTTGCCTGCGGTATTTCGGGTTATGGAGTTCAAAACTGGAGTTTTAAATATTTTTTGATAACTCCGACAATCAGAATGGCAATAACCATTCCCTACGGAAATGCCTACAGCAACCCAGAAGATGAAAAAGATGAACTGGATACTGCCATTAAATTAATTGAATTTGTTCAAAATAATCTTTTAGAAGAAAATAAAAAATTATCATTTATTTTGAATAGTAATATATTTTCTTATGGTATAAAAAATAGTAATAATGAAATTATTGAGCAAGGTAATGAAATTGATAAAATGCTTGATGCTTTTGTGAAGCAGTCAAACAGTGAAGTAGAAAACTGTAATAATTGGATTAAAGTGTAAAACGTCAAACTTTTCATTTGCAAAAATTTTGCATAAATATTTTTTCAGATAACTTTTCTTGAGAGGGAAAACCACATTTTTTTTTGAAAAACCGTTTTTCCCCCTCAAACGTAAGCAATCGTTTCCCCCTTTCATTAAAAAAACATATTTTACACAAAAAATATAAAAGTTTAAATGGAAAAAATAATCATATATCAATAATAATTGTACAGAAGTCTCGATTTAAGTTGTTATCCTATTTTTCAGTGTCAACCAATTAAAAAATCCTCCTGCATAAGCATGGGGATTTTTTATGGTATTTTATGCTAATTAGGGCATTTTTGGAAAAAAATTGTCCTAAAATGCCCTAATCACTTCATTGAAGCATGGCGACATTGAAGTGCAAAAAGCAAGAATAGAAGTGGCTTTGCCACTTCGTTAAATGATTGCTTTTTGAAAGTTGTATGGGGTAGAGTTCTCAATTTTTATTGAAACTGCTCTAGTTATACAATAGAATCAGTTTGAATGAGAATAGTTACTTGGTCTTCACCTAAACCCTTAGTGTATTCTTGATATTCTTGTCCGTTGTACTTTGTTGCAGGTCCGTCAGGTGTCCAGCCTTGAAGCTCAGCTGTTTCAATTTTACCATCTTCATTCTTATCAAGACCAAGCTCTGCAAGAACTTCTTTTACGCTTTCACCCTCCACATTTCCGGCAATGGCTATTTCAATGCCATTAATAGCACCAGCTGTTAAACCACCTTTAACAGCATTTAAATTATCCAATCCTGTTAACAAGATGTCCATGTCGTCTGTTTTGTCTGAAGTATTATCACCACCATGAACAGTAAGCACATCTCCAAATTTTAGATCGGATGCTTCCAGCTTTATTAGATCGTCATCTTGTCCGCCATAGATTTCATTGCCTTGTCCAAAAAAGTCACCTTTAATGAAGATAAAGTCGTCATTCTTTCCGCCAGAAATTATATTTTTCCCACCATCAACAGCTCTCAAGTCACCTTCAATATAAAGCTCGTCAGCACCATCTTCTAAGTTTATAATATTCTGACTATTTGTATTCTTTGCCCACATTGCAAATCCGTCGGCTTTAATGGTCACGCTATCTTTTGCTTCACCGGCATTTATGGTATTTTCTCCGCCTGCAATTGCATACATTGCATTGCTACCGGCTGTAATATCTATAGTATCACTGTGTTTACCTGTATCTACTGTATTCTCACCACCATTTGCCAACATTGCATTTTTGTCGGCAGTAAGCGTTACCATGTCCTCATTTTGACCGGTATTTATTGTATTTGATGAGTTTTCATCTGCGCGCATTGCATGTGTTCCGGCGTCAATGATTAGGGTATCATCATCTTTATTCATGAAGATTTTATTTTCTTGTCCACCTTGTGCACGCAAACCTGCAGAATCTTCAGTTACGATTTTTACAAAATCTTTACCGTTTTCTGTTGAGATGTCAATGTTAGTCACAATTTTTTCAGTAATCAAAAGATTTGCTGCACTTTGATCGTCAACTGTATATCCCGTATTATTTTTGCCAATAATATCATCATAATCCAAAGGATTTTTTCTTATTGTTATATCTTTAAGTTCAATTTCTATAGAGGCAGAGTCGCTATTTGTATCACCGTTGCCGTCAGTAATTGTATCTGTACGAGTGAGTATGACTGTATCATCTGTTATGTTAATAGTACCCCCATTTGTGGGTAAATACTCAGTGACAATAAATTGACCATTTTCATCAACAAAAAGTTTGAAGTATACTGTATCCTCTCCTCTTGGGCGACCAACAAAGGATCCATCTTCTTCTGCATATAGATAAATATCTTCTTTATTCTTTCCTTTGCCAACAGTAATATTTGTTAAAATTTCTCCTATATCTTCGCGAAAACTAAGAGCATAAGATGTTACTAAACTATTATTAGTAGCAGCACCATCATCACCATAGTCATGATTTGTGCCAAATATATTTGAATAGTCATCAAAGGCACGTTGTGCAAAATTATTACCGTCAGAATCACTTTCAATATTAACTATTTTTCCATCTTTACCGGAAGGAATATTACTATCATCAGCAACAAAGACATCAGCTACAGGAAGGTCGCTAGCACCACCGGAATCATCACCACCGGAATTACCGCCACCGGAATTACCGCCACCGGAATCATCACCACCGGAATTACCGCCACCGGAATCATCACCACCGGAATTACCGCCACCGAAATTACCGCCACCGGAATCATCACCACCGGAATCATCATCCGATAAATCGGCAGAATTTGGATCAGATGCTTGACTTGGTTGAGTTGGATTACTCCGTCTTTCCAATGCGCTAAGCCCCTCACCAAGTCCGCTTAAAAGTTCAGGGTCAATTGGGTCAGAACCCGAATGGTCATTTGCCTGTTGTGATTCATTACCCGCTGCAGGCAGTAATTCACTGTTTCCGAGAAAAAGATCTTCGGCAGCCAATTCCATAAAACCGGTGCCGTCAGAAATTAAAAAAGTAGGTAGCTCATCTGCACTGTATATATCATAAAAATCTTCAATAATAATTGTAGCTATGATATTGTTGTTTGCATCTGTAAAAGTGAAAACTAAATCACTACCATCATCACTCTTGCTCATAGTGGCAGCACCGGTTTCAAAGCCCAAAACAATATCAGTTTCGGCATCGACAGTATATTTATTGATTGCACCTTCAGTTTCAGGTTTTAATAAAGTAATTTGTTTTCTTTCTTCAATTGGTTGTGAACCTTCGGTAAAATTAGACATAACGGTCTCCTTAGCTTAAATATTTTCAAAAAAAATTTAAATAAAATAAAATAAAATACATCAAGCATGACGCAAAAGCACATCAAGCATGACGCAAAAGCACATCAAGCATGACGCAAGAATACATCAAGCATGACGCAAAAGCACATCAAGCATGACGCAAGAATACATCAAGCAT
>CAYJGE010000116.1:0-2958 GCA_964369835.1 uncultured Mailhella sp. | reverse complement strand
GACGCAAAAGCACATCAAGCATGACGCAAAAGTACATAGAAATTCTATGCAAGAATAATGGGGGGGATAATATGGTGCTTAGTTTAGTACATAACCAAGCACTAGGTGATGAACCACCTAAGGCTGATAAGCCCACAAGCGATGAGGATACACTTGTCAAATATCGAGAACAATAAGTTGCTCTCACGCAATAATTACGTTATCAAACAATATCCAATAGTTAATAAAATGTCAAACTTTTTTTATTTTTTAAATTCAAGCCAACACGCTATTCCAATTTGTAATCTGGGAAGTAGGTTGATGACTGACTTATAATTTTTATTACCCTTAGAATCAACATACATCGCAAAATAGGTGAAAACACAAGAAAACAGCTTAAAAGCTAAGCCCCATAAGGCTTTTAGGGCTTTATGGGGCTTAGTGATTTAAATTTGTGGTAGCAAGGGGGAGACTCGAACTCTCGACAACTCGGGTATGAACCGAGTGCTCTAACCAACTGAGCTACCTTGCCACAATCAACGTGAGAATTTTATTTATATGTTTTTTAAAATATATGCAAGCTTTTTTTTGCAAAAATTTGATTTTTTATTATGTAAATAAAAATATATCAAACATATTAGTATATTATAGTTAATAAAATTATTATTTAAATTAATAATTTAAAATGCGTTAATGAAACACTTTATTCCAATTCTTATTTTAAAGGATATTTTCATCACAACTGATTAATGAAATTTCTTATTTTTACCATTTTTTCAAACAAAGTTTGAAAAAATCATTGGGGGTTTGCAAAGGGAGTCACTCCCTTTGCTGGGGGTTTGGGGGCAAAGCCCCCAAATTGTCCATGTCATTAATCACCACTCTTGGGGGCCTTTGCTGGGGGTTTGGGGGCAAAGCCCCCAAATTGGAATAACGTGGTTAATGAAATTGTATATCTACCTTTAACTTGACAATCAATATATAATGTATAAAATTTATTCCTCACAAATTGAAGCCCTTTAAATTACTGTTTTCAATTTATATAACTATAATAAATACTTGCATAATATATTATGCAGAAAAACTTGTCTAAAATTATTAATAGAGAGAATTTATGAGTAACGATCAAGAAAAAGTCATTTATTCCATGCACAAGGTCACCAAAAGGCATGGACAGCGTGAAGTATTGAAAAATATTTCACTTGGTTATTTTTATGGTGCCAAAATTGGCGTTTTAGGTTTAAACGGTGCCGGTAAATCATCTTTACTAAAAATTTTAGCCGGAGTTGATAAAGCTTTTGAAGGTGATATTGTTATTGCCCCCGGATATAGCATCGGTTATCTTGAACAAGAACCCCTTGTAGATGAAACCAGAACAGTCAGAGAAGTTGTTGAAGAAGGTGTTCAAGACATTGTTAACCTTGTGGCTGAGTTTAATGCAATTAATGAAAAATTTGCCGAGCCCATGAGTGATGATGAAATGGACGCATTAATTGAAAAACAAGCTGAAGTTCAAGAAAAAATGGATACTTTAAATGCTTGGGATTTGGATTCACGTTTAAATATGGCAATGGATGCTTTACGTTGTCCACCTGCCGAAACAAAAGTTTCTGTCATTTCAGGCGGTGAAAAACGCAGGGTTGCTCTTTGTCGTTTACTTTTACAAAATCCCGATGTTTTACTCCTCGACGAACCCACAAACCATTTGGACGCAGAATCTGTGGCATGGCTTGAAAGATTTTTACATACATTCCCCGGCACTGTTATTGCCGTTACCCACGATAGATATTTTCTTGATAATGTGGCCGGCTGGATTTTAGAACTTGACAGAGGTAAAGGGATACCTTGGAAAGGTAATTATTCATCTTGGCTTGAACAAAAAGAAAAGCGTCTTGCTCAAGAAGATAAGAGCGATAAAGAACGTCAAAAAACCTTGGCTCGAGAATTGGAATGGATCAGAATGGCTCCAAAAGGTCGTCATGCCAAAAGTAAAGCCAGAATCAATGCCTATGAAGCCATGGTCAGTCATGAAAGTGAAAGAAGAGCAGCCGAACTTGAAATTTATATTCCCCCCGGACCTCGCCTTGGAAATAAAGTAATTGAAGCCAAAGGCATTCAAAAGGCCATGGGGGATAAACTGCTGACTCAAGATATGAATTTTATTCTTCAACCGGGAGCTATTGTTGGAATTATCGGACCAAACGGTGCAGGTAAATCAACCCTATTCAAAATGATTACCAATGCAGAAAAACCGGACAGCGGTGAAATGCTCATTGGTGATACAGTTAAAATTGCCTATGCCGATCAAAGCCGTGATTCCTTGGAGGCCGGTAAAAGCGTTTATGATGTAATCAGTGAAGGGCAAGAATTTATTAAACTCGGAAGCCGTGAAATCAATTCCAGAGCCTATTGTTCTCGCTTCAATTTCAATGGTAGTGAACAGCAAAAAGACGTTGCCCTCCTATCAGGCGGTGAAAGAGGAAGGCTACATTTGGCAACCATGCTAAAATCAGGTGCAAACGTTCTTTTACTTGACGAACCAACCAACGATCTTGATGTAAATACCATGCGTGCCCTTGAAGATGCCCTCGAAAACTTCGCCGGTTGCGTTCTTGTTATCAGCCATGACAGATGGTTCCTTGACCGTATTGCTACCCATATTCTGGCCTTTGAAGATGAAGGACATGTTAACTTCTTCGACGGTAACTATACAGAATACGAAGAAGACAGAAGAAAAAGACTTGGAAAAGGGGCTGACACTCCACATAGTATGAAATTTAGAAAATTAACAAGATAAATTGATATTTTCAATTTTCTTGGGAGGGGAAACCCACGCCATTCCGGTTTTAAAAAACCATAATTATGGCATGATTTTTGATTTTAGACATTAAATAAAATATTAATAAATCAAAGTAGTTATATTTTTATTTGAAAAAATGTTTTTTCAGGAAGGGGGGAAGCAATTGCTTACGTTTGAGG
>CAYJGE010000115.1:0-9740 GCA_964369835.1 uncultured Mailhella sp. | reverse complement strand
AACATAATTATGGAATGATTTTTGATTTTAGACATTAAATAAAATATTAATAAATTAAAATAGTTATATTGTTGTTTGAAAAAATGGCAAAGGCAAGAAGTTTTCACTAATTAATTATGATAAAAATATCTTTTAATATAAGAAAGGGAATGACGTGTTCCTTAAAGTTTATAAAAATAATATTGCTTGACTAAAAAAAAAGGGAAGTATACTAAATTAAATATAATTTATTATGATTTATCTAGATTTAATTAAAATAATTTATTAAGGAATATTTTATGAAAAACATGAAGGTATCAAGTAAACTAACTATCGGATTTGGTTTTATTTTATTATGTATATGCGCACTTGGTGTGATGACAGTAATTGAAAAAACCCAAGCAATAGATCAAGCAAAAGATATTGTAGATAAAAGTTTACCTGAAGTTTTTGAAATTGCGGAGCTCAGAGAATCCTTTAACTCAGCTTATTTAAACATGCGCTCCTACCGTTTAACCCGTGATACTTCCTTATACGATGATATAAAGAACGACTTTAAAAATTCTAAAACATCTTTGAATAAATTACAAAATCTAGCCGGAAAATACCCTGAGTTGAGAGGATTGCAACAATTTGTCAGTGATTATTCAAGAGTTTTTAAAAGCTATGAAGATTCAGTTCATCAATCTCACACAACTTTATTGAAGTTTTTAGATATTGAAAAGAAAATTGACGTTTTGGACACTGAAATCAGTAAAAATATAACTTCAGTTATTGATGTTGTTCAAAAAGAAATTGATATGGCAAGTCGATATAATGATTTAATTTCAATTTCAGAATATTCCAAGCATTTAATGTCCGTAGTACAATTTAATACTGTATTTTTAGAGTTAAGAACTTCTGTCATTTCAGCCCTGGGTAAAAATGATGATAAGGTATTAACAGATGTATTTAAACTCATAAGCCAACTTACCACACAAGCTCAATCAGATAAAGAATCTTTCCCTACAGTTGAACTACAAGAACAAGTTGAATTTGCTTTAAATTCTTTAAATGAATATGGTTTATTAATTGAAACAATTTCAAAATATGTTTCAGAATTAAATGATTTTTCCAATGAAAGAAGCTCTTATTCAAAAGAAATTGATAAAATGATTAATATGAATTTTGCAAATCTTTCTACTGATATTAATATAGAACAAAATGAAGCTATTGAAGGATTAACTACAGGTAAGCTCAGTACAATTATATTTATAACTGCACTAATGGTTATTGGTATTGGTTTTGCAACCTATCTAACCAAAAGTATTACAGGACCATTAAATAAAGGCATGGTCTTTGCAGAGGCTGTTGCTTCAGGTAATCTTGATGAAAATTTAGATGTATATAGTCAAGATGAGCTTGGAAAATTGGCTGACTCATTAAGAACCATGGTAAATGCTTTGAAAGAAAATATAAAAAATGCTACAGAGCAAGCAGAAAATGCAGCAAGATTAAGCAATGATGCCAAGGTTGCCATGGAAAAAGCTCAACAAGCCCAAACTGAAGCAGAAAATGCCAAACGTCAAGGCATGCTTGATGCCGCTATTCAACTTGAAGATGTTGTAAAAGCAGTATTTAGTGCTTCCCATGACCTATCAAATCAAGTATCTGAATCCGAGCATAATGTGAACATCAGTTCCGAAAGAATCACCGAAACTGCTTCTGCCATGGAAGAAATGAACTCTACTGTTTTAGAAGTTGCTCGTAATGCCGGCGATGCAAGCCATGTTTCAAATGATGCCAGAGCCAAAGCAGAAAATGGAGCAAACATTGTTCAAGATATGGTAAAACTTGTGGGTAATGTGGAGAGCCAGTCCCAACAATTAAAAGAAGATATGCTACACCTTGGCACACAAGCAGACTCAATTGGTGCAATTATGAATGTTATTTCAGATATTGCAGACCAAACTAATTTGCTTGCCCTAAATGCTGCCATTGAAGCTGCCAGAGCGGGTGATGCAGGGCGTGGTTTTGCTGTTGTAGCCGATGAAGTTCGTAAACTTGCCGAAAAAACCATGCAAGCAACAGTAGAAGTTGGAAGTGCTATCACAGGAGTTCAAAGTAGTGTGGATCGCAATATGAAAAATGTGGACAGTTCTGTGCAAAGTATTGTGATGGTTACTAATCTTGCCAATGAGGCAGGACAATCATTAAATGAAATTGTTTCCTTGGTCGATGCTTCTGCCGATCAAGTCAGAACCATTGCCACAGCAGCTGAAGAGCAGTCTGCAACTTCTGAAGAAATTAACCGAGCTTTGACCAGTATTAATACTGCTTCCGACGAAACTTCTGCTGCCATGAATGAAGCAAGCAGAGCTGTTATGAACTTGACACAACAAGCTGAAAAACTTGAAGCAATTGTAAAGGAATTAAAATCAGCTTAAAAATAATAAACCAACCTGTAATGGTATTTACAGGTCATAATACAGCTTGTCTAAGCTAAACATCATAATGCATAAATAATATTATCAAAAACCTCTGAATTAAAATTATTCAGAGGTTTTTATACTTTTATAATCAACTTAAATTATTAAATATTTCAGAGCAGTTTTAATAAAAATTGAACCTGCTCCAGTTCAAAAAAAACATGGTTTTCCCCCTCAAAAAACACAAAAACGGATTGACGTGCATTGACCCCACGTCATTCCAATTCTTACATTAAAAGATATTTTTATCAAAATTTCTTGCTGAAAATTTTTATTTTTGCCATTTTTTCAAACAAAGTTTGAAAAAATCATTGGGGTTTGCAAAGGGAGTCACTCCCTTTGCTGGGGGTTTGGGGGCAAAGCCCCCAAATTGGAATAACGTGGCATTGACCCTGATAAACAATGATTTTACCTTGACAAAACAATTTTTTTTAATATATTATCTATAATATATACAGCAATGTTTTTTTTAAAAAAATTGTTTTATAAAAAAGATATTATCTTAGCACAATTATATTTTTTTATAAAAAAGATAACTTTGATTAATATTATATAAATTTTTGTTATGTAATATGTAATGATATAAATTATATTAATAAATAATTTATGAAAATACTCTGATAAAAAAGGTAAACCTTAAAAAATACATTGTTTATTGTTTGTTTTTAGATAGTTTTTCAGTAAAAAAATAAGAGTATTATTATGAGCACGTTAGTTCGATTTTTTGTTTTTTCATGGCTAAATATTTTGTGTTTAATTTTTTATTTCTCCAATACCTACGCTACACAAATTTTTTTAAATAATCCTATTTCAAATAATTCTCAGACAGTAAATTCTGAATTGGACAATATTGATCTTGTATCCAAAAGAGTAAAACCAAAGCCTGTTATAACTGTTGGATATGAAAAAGGCATGGGTCTTGTTGCTGATATGGAATCTTATAATGCCAAAGGTTTTGGCTATGACCTCTTGGCTAAGTTCGGACATTTTGCCAATGTTGAATTTAAATTTGTTGAAATAAAAGGTTCATTGATAGATGCTGTTAAAAATGGCATTGTGGATATTGGTGGTTTATATTCAAAAAACCCCGAAAATGAGCAGGAATTAGCCTTTGGTAATTTTCCTCTGCAATATACCCAATATGCTTTGACAACAAGAGGTGAAAATGATTATTTTTATAATGACCCACAAACAATAAATGGTAAAACAGTTGCAACTTTTCCGGAGAATCCCGGCATAGCTTTTTTGAATAAATATTTAAGTGAGAATAATATTTCAGTTAAATATGTCTATGGCGATGTACGAACGTATACAGATTTAGACGCAGATTTTTATTTGCTTCCTTCTATAAAAAGTACCGACGATAGTTTTTCCAGTGTATTAAATCTTGATTTAAAACAGCTATTTTTCTTTACCCGTAAAGGCAATGAAGCTTTAATGAATTATTTTGATAAAAAGTTTCTACAATTTTTTATTGAAAATATTGCTTTTTATGATGTTTTATCTCAAAAATATCGTGGTGTTGATAATGATTTCAGAAATAGATCCCTTACAAAAGAAGAATATATTTTATTAAAAAACCATACATATCGCGTTGGGTATATTGATAATCATGCTCCGTTTCAATCCGTTGATATGTTAGGTAATATTGAAGGTATAAGTGTCAGGGTAATGAATTTATTATCTAAAAAGTATGGATTTAATATTGAATATGTACCTTATAACTTAGAAAATAAAATGGAATCACCGGAAGATTTGGATATTTTGATTTCCTTGGTTGGTGATAGGCACCATATAGCCAGGTTTTATAACAGAACAGATGCTTATGCAAAAAATGATTTGGTTATAACATTCCAGAAAAACTATCCTGTTCTTTTACTTGATAAACAATCTAAAAGTGGACTTACGAAACCTCTAAAAGTTGGGGTTTTAAATTATATTACATTTCGCTATAATGAACTTAATTCTAAATTACCTCACGCAAAAATTATACATTATTCTACCTCTGATGAATTATTATCTGCTTTTTCCAATCAAGAAGTAGATGCAATCATTACAACCAGTGCGGGCGGAGATAGTGTTGTTTCAAGCTATATCAGTGCCAAACAACAATATGCTTTAAATATTCCCCTTGAAATGAATTTTTATATTTCAAAAGAATTGGGTGTTGAATATCTTGAAGTTTTTAACACAATTATTAATAAAATTCCTGCACAAGCAATTAATGCCATTACGGTTAATGAACTTGCAAAATTTGCTCCAATTTTTGGTACAGAGCAATTTATAAAAAATAATTTGAACTACTTTATTTTGTTTGGTGTTTTTTTAGTTGTGTTAGGTGTTGGATTAGTATATATAATACGTCAGCGTTCAGCCATCAGTTCACTTGCCAAGGATGATATTACACCATTAAAATCCATTTCTCAATTTAGTAAGGAAGTTGATGAATTATTAATAAAAGCTTCTCCTCTTGAATATGAACTTATAATGCTTGATATTGATTATTTTAGATTAATTAATAATTACTATGGAACAGATAGGGGAACAGAGGTTATTAAAGCCATGGCAGAAGCTCTGATTGATGCCTATAAGGGAACAAAGGTTATTTTAAGTAGGAGAATAGCTGAGCAATTTGTTGTTTTCAAAAAAATTTCAACAGGCAGAAAAATAGAAGAAGTAATCAATACCTTTGTTGAACCCAGAATTAAAAGTATTATAGGCAGTGGATATTCTTTGAAAATGTCTATTGGTTCTTGCAAGAACACTCAAAAAGATAAAAAGGTAAACAGTCTTTTTGATAATGCTACCGTTGCCAAACTAAAGGCTAAAAAAATTCATAAAACAAGTTTTTTGGAATTTAATGATGAAATGCGTCAAGAAGCCAATGTTATGCTTGACATTATTTATAGAATGGAACCGGCCATAAAAAACAAAGAATTTAAGGTTCATTATCAACCTAAAATTGATTTTAATAGTCTTAAAATCATGGGTGCAGAAGCTCTCACCAGATGGATTCCACCAATCGGTAACCCTATTTACCCCAATGATTTTATACCTGTTATGGAAAAAAATGGTTTTATCTCTCAATTGGAACTATATGTCTTTGAAGAAGTTTGCAGTTTTATACAAAAAAATTCAAATCAAATAAAAATTCCAAAAATTGCCGTCAATGTATCATTAATAACCTTGACAAATGCTCAACTTATAAAAGAAATAGTGAAAATTTTAAAAGATTATAAAATTCACCCAACTCAAATTGAAATTGAAATTACAGAATCTGCCATTGGTGATTTTGAAGAAGTTCTACCCATTATTATAAAGATTTTACATAAAGTCGGTTTTACAGTTGCTATGGATGATTTTGGGGCAGGAAATTCTTCTCTTAACAGATTAAGTGTAATTAATGTAGATGTTTTAAAACTTGATAAGGCTTTTATCGATTTCCATGATGAAGCACCGCGTGGTTATGCGGTTGTAAAGCAGATGATTGAGCTTGCAAAACAACTTGATATGAAGGTTGTGGCGGAAGGAATTGAGAAAAAAGAACAGGCAAAATGGCTAAAAGAAATGAATTGTGATATTGCTCAAGGATTTTACTTTGCAAAAGTATTAAATGAATCAGATTTTGTAAATTTACTTATGGACAATAAGCAATATTCATTGACTTAATTTTTTACAGAATATTTTATAACATATAACAGTTAAGTTTGTTATGGAGTTTTTATGAGTATGCTTGATAGTAAGTTCACAAATGCCTTGTTGAATTTTGATAATGCAGGTCTTTTACAAGCTATAAATGAAGGAGCTGATATAAATTATGTTTTTAATAATGGGGTAACTGCCCTTGTATTGGCTTGTGATAATAATAAAATTGATACTGTAAAATTATTACTTTCAAAAAAAGCAAATCTTGAGATTGTGGACAAGGATAATAAAACAGCTCTATTATATGCTGCTCAAAAAGGATATGCTGATATTGTCAGTTTGCTATTGGCATCAGGTGCAAACTTGGAAGCAAAAACAAGAGACAATAAAAATGCATTAATGCTTGCCATTTCAAATAACCACAAAGAAACAATAGAAATATTATTAAAATCAGGTGCCAATCTTGAATCTGTTGATGCCAATAACAGAACACCTTTAAATTTTGCCGCCGCAACCGGTGATACAAATATTTTGCGTTTTCTTATCAGTCAAGGTGCTGATATTGAAGCAAAAGACGTTTTGAACAGAACCCCTCTTATGCAAGCATGTGCAGGGGGGCATCTTGAAGTAATGGATCTTTTGGTAAAGTCAGGTGCAAATCTTGAAGCTGTTGATGATGATCAAATGACTTCAAATTTACAAGCTTCTGCCAAGGGAAAAGCTAAAGTTATAGCCTATTTGCTTAAAAATGGCGCAAATTTAAAGGCAAGAGACAGTAAAAACAGAACTGCTCTTATGCATGCAGCTGCAGGTGGAAATTTAGATGCAGTAAAAATTCTTATTCAAGCCAAGGATAATCTTCAAGCCAAGGATAATGATGGATATACCCCATTAATCCATGCAGCCATAAATGGCCAAACAGAAATTATTGCTTTATTGATTAAACAAGGCGCCAAAGTAGATGAGATTGATAATAAGAGTCAGACAGCATTATTTAAAGCCTGTGAAAATGGACATCTTGAAAGTGTAAAATATCTTATTTTGCATAAAGCCAATATTAACCACCTTGATTATCAAAATGCAAGTCCTTTATTTAGAGCCTGTGCCAATAATCAGCATGCCATAGTTAATATTTTATTAAGAATGAAAGCAAATTTGGAATTGACTGACAGCTCAGGTAAAACTCCACTTTTATTGGCTACTTCTTTAAATTATATAGAAATAGTCAAAGCTTTATTGGGAGCGGGAGCCAATATTGATGCAAAGGATAAACGTAACTATACTGCCTTAAAATATGCTGTTCGCGGTAAATTTTATCAAATCATTGCTCTACTATCAAGCTTTGGAGCAGATATTAATGCTAAGGAATTAAATGCTCAAAGTATTCTTTTCGGAGCTATTTTAGAAGAAGATTTTGATTCTGTAAAAAGTTTATTGGAAAATGGAATTAATTATCAAATAAAAGACGAAAAGGGAAGAACGCCCCTAATGCATGCTCTAAATGGTAAAAATTTAGACATTGCCAAGCTTTTTTTAGATAAAGGGGTGAATATTGAAGAAAAAACACCAAATGGGGCAAGTGCATTAATTCAATGTGCATTAAAAGGAAATGTTTCAGGCTTGGATTTATTATTAAATTATGGAGCAAATCTCGAAGCTGAAGATAAAACAGGTTCAACAGCTCTTTTTAGTGCCATAGCCTTTTCCCATGAAAAAGCAGTTAAATTTTTGCTTGAAAAGGGAGCAAATGTCAATGCCGTAAATAAAAAAGGCAGATCTCCCTTAATGTATGCGGCTGTACAAAGTTCCATGAATATCTTAAATATGCTGTTGGACGCAGGGGCAAATCCTAATTTGGTTGATAATGCCAATGCCAATGCCCTTATGCATGCTTCATTAAAGGGTGAAAGTGGTGCAACTAAGATTTTACTTGCCAGAACCACAATATCAGAAGATGATTCAAAAAATTTAATTACTCCTTTACATTATGCAACCTTGGCAAATGATATTGGGGGAATGAAATTATTATTGGCAAATGGTGCCAATGTAAATGCTGTTGATGGTGAAAATCGTACCCCATTAATTTATGGGGTAAGAAGACAAAATCTTAGGGCAGTTCAATTATTGATAAAGCATAGGGCTGATGTTAATATTGTGGATAATTCTGTCGGCACTGCCTTGATGCGCGCCTCCTCTAAAGCTGATATTGAAATAATGGAATTTTTGCTTGAGTCGGGTGCCAATCCCAATAAGAGGGGCAAGGGAGGAGCAACGGCATTAATTAATGCTGCAGAACAAGGGAATTTGGATGCTTTACACTTATTAATTAATCATAATGCCATGATTAATGATCTGGATTTAAATAGCCAAAATTGTCTTTTTCATGCTGTTATAAATGAAAATGTAGCGGCAGTCAGCTTTTTATTGCATCATGGAGCCTATGCCAATGGTCTTGACAGTGCAAATAAAAGCCCCTTGGATTATGCCATTGAAATTAAAAATGAACTGATAATTAAAATTTTAACATTTTATAATGAGCATGGCAGAGTTCCAAATCGCTCGGAAGTTCCTCATTTAAAAATTCAAATAAATTCTTTAGATGATATAAAAAATAAAATAAAAATAGATGCCGCTGCTGATGAAGTTAATACAAAAGATTTAAAGAATGATTTGAGTGCAGAAAAATTAAAGGAAAATAAAAAAGCAGATAATATTGCTAAAACTTCTAAAAACTCGATAACTTCTTCACTTTTAAAATTCTTTGATGTATTTTCTTTGGCTGAAAAAGAGAAAGTTGAAAAAACTAATAAGGTAAAAGAAAAAGTATTTTTTCCTTTCAAAAAAATTTTTGAATATTTTACTTTTAAAAATGAAGATTTATCAGTAAAAAATTCAGTTAAAACAGTCAAAAATAAAAAAAAGAAAGCATCTTCAGAAATGCTTGCCTCATTTAAAGGAAAAAATCTTTCCGATGAAGAAAACAAAAACAATCAACCCATTGTATTAACACAACCAATAGCACAAAATAAAATTGAAAAACCCAAAAATGACATTATAGAACCGACAAAACAAAAAAATATTGTTGCGGAAAAAAATAAAGATGTAAAGCCAAAAGAAGATGTTGTGGAAAAATTACATCCGATTCATGCATTGATTAAAGACAAGTTTAAAGATGTATTTATTAAAAACGCTTTTCTTGCCCCAAATATTCCACAGAAAAAAATGATAAATTCGATTAAAAATATAGCAAACTCACAAGTTATGGAAAAAAATCTTTTTTGTGTCGTGGATAAATCATTTTTGGGCTCTGCTGACCTTGGAATAATTTTTACCAATAATGCCCTCTATTATCGAGAAAGATTTAAAAAACCTTTGTCCATAGTTTATAAGGACATTACCTATGTAAATTATAGGGAAAAACTAAGCTATAGTGACCCAACAGAAGTTGTTGTCATAGAAGCCAACTCAGAAATTTTGATGATAAAAAAAATGCCCGAATTAAATTTGATTGCTTTTTCAAACTTGATAAAACAAATAAGTTTTATGGTTAAAAAATGATGAAAAATATATTATAAATACATTATATATTAAAAACACGTGATTCCGGATTGAGGGGGGAAACCCCATTTTTTTGAAAAAAATGAGTTT
>CAYJGE010000114.1:0-9806 GCA_964369835.1 uncultured Mailhella sp. | reverse complement strand
TACGTTTGAGGGGGAAAAACTCACCCAGCTTATGTCGAACAAAGTGAGACTAAGCATCATAGATTAGTTCAAAAAAGGGGAAAAACTCACCCAGCTTATGTCGAACAAAGTGATACTAAGCGTCATGGATTAGTTCAAAAAAATGGGGTTTCCCTCCTCAATCCGGAATCACGTCTGTATAAAAGCTAAATTGCTATATAAAAGAATTAATTTGTATAAAGATTATAATAGCTTCCTTTTTTTGCCAAAAGTTCTTCGTGTTTTGCGCTTTCCACTATTTTTCCTTTATCCAGCACTATAATTCTATCCATATTAATAATTGTTGAGAGCCTATGGGCAATCACTATACAAGTTTTTTGTTTCATTAATTTTAATATAGCATCTTGAATATGTTGTTCGGTTAAAGTATCAATATTTGCTGTTGCTTCGTCAAGAATAAGTATGGGGGCGTTTTTAATAAAGGTTCTGGCAAGGCAAATCAATTGTTTCTGCCCTGCGCTTAAACTGCTTCCTTCTTCACCTATCAGTGTATCATAAGCATTTGGCAATTGCATAATAAATTCATGGGCATTTGCTGATTTGGCAGCAAAAATAATTTCTTCCTGATTAAAATTTCCACTTCCGTAACAAATATTATCCTTAACACTACCTGAAAAAATAAATGGATCTTGTAGAACCAAGGCTATATTTTGGCGAAGAAAATTTAAATCATAATCATTTATATTTTTACCATCAATTAAAATTTCCCCTGCCAAAAGAGGATAAAACCGCATGAGCATATTAATAATTGTGGTTTTGCCCGAGCCTGTTTCACCCACAATGGCTACTTTCTCACCTTTTTTAACATGCAAATTAAAGTCTTCAAAAACTTTTTGTTTTTCTGATTCTGTATTTTGATTATAGCTAAATGATAAATTATTGATTAAAATATCACCTTGCATAACTTCCGTTTTCATGTCTTTATTAATATCTTTATCTGATAATGCATCTGACTTATTTTCAACTTCTTTATTTTCATCCAGTAAAATAAAGATTCTATCAGCCGCCGCAAAAGCAGATTGAATTTGAGCATATTGGCTTGCTATTCCGTTTACAGGAAAGGTTAATTGCCTGATATATAGTAAAAAAGTTTGAATTGTCCCTATGCTGATTATTGATTTTAATGCCAAAATTGAACCAACCAAGGCAATAATAACATAGGTCAAGCCTGATAAAATTGATAAAATAGGGTTAATTAAATTACTAAACACACTTGATTTTATGGAATAATTTCTATATTCTTCATTAATGGAATTAAATTTTGAAGTTGCCCTTTCCCTTTGATTATAGGCAAAAAGTGTTTCATAGGCATAGATATTTTCTTCAATATTTCCTTCAAGCCTTCCTATGGCTTCATGCTTACATCGAAAATAATAACGCATTTTTTTTGATAATTTTTTAGTGATAAAAATTGAAAGAGGAACAAAAATATAGATTAATAATGTCATCAGTGGTGACAGATAAAGCATTATGGAAGTAATGGTAATAATGCTGACCATGTTTGAAAAAAATGAAGCAATTGTTTGGGAAAGCACTTGACATACGCTATCCGTATCATTTGCCAATCTACTCATCAAATCACCATGACTATGCTTATCGGTATAGGACACAGGCAAATCAGAAATGGCAGTAAAAACATCTTCCCTAAGATGAGTTATAAACTGTTTGGTAAAACGTGCCGAAAATAAACCTTGGGCATACTGCCCCATGCCGGCTGTTATTGAAATGACAACCAGAATAAAAAGTAAATTTAAAAGACCATTTTCATCAAAAACCTTTGTTTGAAAAACCTGTGCTAAATTATCAATAATTTTACCTAAAATTGCAGGCTTTAACGCATTTAAAAGGGCTGTTAGCACAACCAAACCCAAAATATAATAAAGAAAAATTTTACTTTTTCCAATATATATCAGCAATCTTTTGGATAATTTTTTTAGATCAAGCTCTCGAAATTTTTTAGGTTTTGCTTCATCATCACCATTAAAACCCGGTCCAAAAAATTTTTTGGGATCTGCAACACTATAATTTTTTTTAAAAATTTGTTTATTTTTCATAATTTTCTATAAAAGATATAAGATTTAGTCTGTTATATTTTGGGATTTACAAATATTTTGATAAAGAAGTGAATTTGATTTAAGTTCAGAATGATTTCCGTAGTCAACAATTTTCCCCTTATCAAGTATATATATTTTATCAAAATTCATGACACTGCTAACTTTTTGTGAAATAAGTATGAGCATGGAGTGCATTTTACTTTCCATAATGGCAGAGTAAACATTATTTTCTGTGCGTAAATCCAAGGCAGAAGTACAATCATCTAAAATAAGCAAACTTGATTTTCTCAAAAAAGCCCTTGAAAGATTAATTCTTTGCTTTTGTCCTCCTGAAACGCCTACACCTTTTGAACCCAATTCTTCTTCATAGGCCTGATTAAAATCAGATATGAAATTATGGGCATGGGCAATTTTTGCGGCCGCATAAACATCTTCTTGACTTATCTTCTCATCACCAAAGGTTATATTATCATAAATACTGCCTGAAAACAGATCTATTTTCTGTAAAACATAGGTTATCTGCTCTCGCAAATCCTTAATACTGAAAAAATCTATGGGAATATTATTGATTAAAATTTCACCGCAACTTGGCTGATAAACGCCAAATAATAATTTAATTAAACTGGATTTTCCTGCACCTGTTGCCCCTAAAATTGCAACCTTTTCACCCTCATGTATCCTAAAATTAATTTTTTCAAGAATTGGTGTGCTATCCTTGGCATCGGAATAATTGAAACAAACATCTTTAAATTCAACACCGGAAATCTTATCTAATACAGTAATATTTTTCTTAAATTTAGAATCTTCTTCAATTTCGAGTTGAAATATTTCCATAATACGTTTATAGCTAATCCTTGCCTTGGCAAGGTTTGGAAAAATCATGGCAAGCATCATAAGGGCAAATAATATTTGGGTAAGATAAGAAATGGCAGCCATTATTTCGCCTATTTGCAAATCATTTTTTTCAACACTAAAGGCTCCGATATAGAGCAATAGAGCAAGGGCAATATTCATCACCAACATGAAAACAGGAGCTAAAATACTCATTAATCTTTGAACTTTAAATAAGCTGTCTGCCACTTCATGGTTTATAAAATCAAATCTTTTAAATTCTTTTTCATTTGCTGTAAAAGCTTTTATGGTTTTTGCCCCTGCAATATTTTCTTGACTGACAATATTTAGAACATCAAGATTTTTTTGAACACGCTCATACATGGGTTGAGTTTTACTTAGCACATAATAAACAACAATAATTTGTATTATTAAAGTAAATACTAAAATAAGAGCAAAATTTGTGTTTAAAAATAAGAGCATCACAATACCGCCTCCAAACATTAATGGAGCACGTAGGGCAAATCTAAATATTAAATTCAAAGAGTCTTGTAAAATATTAATATCACTTGTCAAACGTGTAATCAAACTGCCTGTACTAATTTTTTGAACTTCTGACATTTTTAAGGCATGAATATGTTCAAAGGTATATTTTCTCAAGTCTGAAGAAAAATTATTGGAGGCTTTAGCTGAAAAAAAGCTAAAACAAGTTATACTTAATCCACTAAAAATCAATAAGATAATATAGTAAATTCCATTTTCAACAACATTTGAAATACTTCCTTGTAACACACCGTCGTCCATCATTTTTGCCAAAATTAAAGGAAGAGATAGTTCTATACAAGTTTCTAAAATCAAACCTAATTGAGCTAAGCCAAAAAGTTTTATATGGGGTTTAATCGTTTGTTTTATACTAAAATTTTGCATACTTTTTTTTATAATTTTAAATATTAAAGACAATTTAATTTTTTTTATCATTTTTTCAAATTTTGTCAATAATCAAACATTTTTTTAAAAAAATTATGTTTTTAAAATATACTCTTAAATTATAAATTATTTTAAAAATTTAAATTGAATTTAAATTTCACTTTAACATTTCGATTTTATTCATTATTATTATTTAATTAAAATTTATTAAATTTCTTTTTTCAAAAAAGTTTGACTAATAAAAAAAAATTTTATACTTTGAAAAAAAAACATTTAGTTAAAAGGAATTTTTATGACTAAACAAATTTTATTGAAACAAAAACTATTAACAATTAAAAATATAAAGATAATATTTATCCTATCGTTAATTCTTTTTTTAAATGCCAATATGGTTCACGCAAAACCAAGACCGATTTTGACTTCATGGAATGATGTGGAAATTTATGATTTGGAAAAACCTGATACTTTGGCAAATCCAAATGCTCCGAAAGGCGGACTTTTACGCCTTACAACAACAGGCTCCTATGACAATTTCCATGTTTTTGCCAAACGTGGTAAGGCAACCCATTATTTCATGTATACCTATGAAAGTTTAGCTCAAACTTTACCGGGAGAACCCAATGCAGTACGTGGAGTATTGGCCGAAAGTTTTGATTTATCCGATGACAGAACAATATTAAAAGTAAAAATAAATCCCCTTGCTCATTTTTCAGATGGAAGTAAAGTAAGAGCTCAAGATGTTGTTTATACCTATAATGCTTTACAATCAGATGCCAATCCTCTTTATAAAATCGGGTATCAAGATGTTATCAGTGTTGTTGCCGAGTCAGACTCCACTGTTGTTTATACCTTTAAACCAAATGCCAGCCGTGAACTTCCTTTAGAGGTTTGTCAACTGCCTGTTTTTTCAGCTAAATGGTGGGAAGGTAGAGATTTTTCAGAACCACAACATGAACCAATCTTGGCAAGCGGCCCTTATTTGGTTAAAAATGCTGAATTTGGAGTACGTTTTTCACTGAAAAGAGATGAAAATTACTGGGCAAAAGATTTACCTCGCAATAGAGGAAAGTATAATTTTGATGAAATAATTTTAGATTATTATCAAGATGCAACTGTGGCAAGGGAAGCTTTTTTTGCCGGTGAAGCTGATTATTATTATGAAAATAATTTAAGTAATTGGGAAAATGCCTATGATGTGGCGCCTGTTCTTAATGGAAGAATCATTAAAAACGCCAGTGACAGAGGAGTTCCCATTGGCATGATGGGTTTAAGTTTAAATACCAGAAAACCCATATTGGCGGATAAAAATGTTCGTCTTGCTCTTATGACATTAATGGATTTTGAATGGGTTAATAAAAGTATGTACTATGGTACATATCAAAGAATTTATAGCTATTTTACAGAACATAAATTTAGATTGACCGATAAACCAACTGAAAAAGAACTTGAAATTTTAAACCAATACAAAGATAAGCTTGACCCTGCTGTTTTTGGAGATTTACCGATTATTCCTGTTACAGACGGAAGCGGAACCAACAGAAAACAAATGCAAGAAGCTGTCAAAATATTAAAAAATGCCGGCTGGACTTTAAAAGATGGTAAAATGGTTGATAAAAATGGTAATCAAATGAGACTAAAAATGATTACCAACAGCCAAACCGTGCAAAGAACCTATAATTATTTTGTCCAAAACCTGGCCAGAGTAGGAATTGATCTTCAATTACAATTGCTTGACCAAAACCAATATGCGGCAGAACTTAAACTTTTTGATTTTGATATTTGTTATAATTTTATTCCCCTTTATTACAACCCCACCAGCGAACTAAGGTATTATTGGAACAGTGCAACAGCAAATACAGAGGGAAGTAAAAATTATTCAGGCATAGCCGATCCTGTAATTGATGAAATTATCGAAAAAATGGTAGCTTCAAAAACCCAAACAGAGTTGGAATTATATAATATGGTTTTGGACAGAATCTTATTGCATGGAGTATATACCATTCCATCTTGGTATACAAAAATCATGCGTACAGCTTGGTGGAAAGACAAAATTACCCCCGGAAACAAGGATAATATAGGCTTTTTATCCGCTGTTATATATTGGTATGATCCAAAATTAGAAGTAAAATAAGGCAACTTGATGTTATACTATATTTTTCGGCGTCTGCTTCTGATTGTTCCAACCCTATTTGGGATAATTGCCATTAATTTCTTTTTAATTCAGCTTGCTCCCGGTGGTCCCATTGAACAAATGATTGCCAATTATGAACAAGCAGGCGATGTTTTCATGGAAAGAGTTGGCACGGCAAGTGAAGACTTGGGACAAGTTTCAGATGATGATTTCAAACTAAAAAGCACGGGATTATCACCTGAAATTTTAGAAGAAATTAAACAAATATATGGATTTGACAAACCAATTATCGAAAGATTTTGGGATATGCTAAAAAGTTTTGCCATATTCGATTTTGGTGAAAGTTTTTTTAAAGCAGATTCCGTGGTAGATTTGGTAAAAAACGCCCTACCTGTTTCAATCACCATTGGACTTTGGAGTACACTGATCACCTATCTTGTGTCCATTCCCCTTGGAATTAAACGTGCCATTAATCGTGGCTCAAAATTTGATGTTTATTCCGGAATAACAGTTGTGGTTGCAAGCACAATTCCGGCTTTTTTATTGGCTGTTGTCTTGCTTATTTTATTTGCAGGCGGTTCATATTTTCAATGGTTTCCACTTCGAGGGCTTCATTCCATTGGTTATGAAAACATGTCATTTTTTGAACAAATCATTGACTATTTTCACCATATAACCTTGCCTGTTTTGGCAATGACAGTCACAGGTTTTGCAGGCTTAACCATGCTGACCAGAAATTCATTTCTTGATGAACTTTCAAAACAATATGTGGAAACAGCCAAAGCCAAAGGCCTGACAGAAAAGGCTGTTTTGTACAAACATGTTTTTAGAAATGCCATGTTAATTGTTATTTCAGGTTTTCCGGGGGCATTTATAGCAATTTTCTTTGCCGGTTCCCTACTTATCGAAACAATTTTTTCCCTCCACGGGCTTGGTTTACTTGGTTTTGAAGCAACCATGCAAAGGGATTACCCTGTAATGTTTGCCTCACTATATGTCTTTACATTAATCGGGCTTGTAACCTCTTTAATCGGAGACATTACCATGATGTTTGTGGACCCAAGGATTGATTTTAAAAATAGGAAAAAAGCATGAGTGAAATTAATCAAAGAAGATGGGCCATATTTAAACAAACCAAAAGAGCCTATTATGCCCTATGGATTTTTGGATTTGTCTTTGTATTAAGTATGATGGCTGAAGTTATTGCCAATGATAAACCATTATATATACATTCCAACGGAACTTCCTATTTCCCGGCCTTTGTGGACTATGACGAAACGGATTTTGGAGCAGAAATTCCCCTACCTGTCAATTATTATGACAATTATTTTCAAGAAGAACTGCTTGGCAAAGACAGTACTGTCATTTGGCCTATCATTCCATTTTATTATACAACCATAAGCACCTTTGAAACCACTTACCCTGCCCCGCCAAGCTTTAAACATTGGCTCGGAACCGATGATCAAGGGCGTGATATTTTGGCAAGGGTTTTATATGGATTTAGAGTATCAATACTTTTTGGACTGATTTTATTTTTTTTCAACAGCATCATTGGAATATGTGTAGGGCTTCTACAAGGTTATTATGGAGGAAAAATCGACCTGTTTGGTCAAAGATTTATGGAGATTTGGGGCAGTGTGCCTACCCTCTATTTAATTATTATTATTTCCGGTATTATTGTAATGAATTTTTGGATATTACTTGGAATTATGCTTTTATTTAGTTGGATGATGATGGTTGGTGTTGTTCGTATGGAAACCCTTAGGGTTCGCAATATGGACTTTGTACGCTCAGCCAGAGCCCTTGGGGTAAGTGACTGGCAAATCATGCGTAAACATATTTTGCCAAATGCCCTTGTCACTGTTATTGCCATGCTTCCCTTTGTGGTCAATGGTTCCATTGTCGCCTTAAGTTCCCTCGACTTTTTAGGTTTTGGTCTGCCCTCCTCCTATCCCTCCTTGGGAGAAATAATAGCCCAAGGCAAAAATAATCTTTTTGCACCTTGGATAGGTTTTTCAGGCTTTATTACCTTGGCAGGCATGTTAACAGGCCTTGTTTTTATCGGCGAAGGTGTCAGAGATGCTCTTGATCCTCGTGTATTTTTCCAACAGAGTTCAGGTGGTGATGAAAAATGAGTTTATTACAAGTGGAAAATCTATCCCTTGGCTTTCAAAGAGTCGATAAAAAAGGCAAAATAACAGGTCATAAGCAAATAGTTAATAATATATCATTTAATGTTGAAAAGGGTCAATGTGTTGCTCTGGTTGGTGAAAGCGGAGCCGGAAAATCATTAACAGTAAGATCATTAATAGGGCTTCTACCCTTTGCTTGTGAAATCATGCAAGGGAAAATTATTTTTAATGGTACAGACCTAAGTAATTATACCGAAAAAAACTGGATGGGAATCAGAGGAAAAGATATAAGCATGGTCTTTCAAGATCCTTTGGCAGGTTTAAACCCTCTGCATCATGTGGGAAAACAAGTTGAAGAAGTTCTTGAATTACATACAAATCTTAATAAAAAAGAAAGGCTTTTGGAAGTTGAACGTCTCTTTGATTTAGTAAAGCTTGACAGAGCCAAGGAAAGAATGAAAGCCTACCCCCACCAGCTTTCAGGCGGACAAAGACAAAGAATTATGATAGCCATTGCCTTGGCAAATACTCCAAAATTGCTCATTGCCGATGAACCCACAACATCTCTTGATGTTAGTGTTCAATACTCAATTTTAAAATTATTGGAAGATTTGACAAGTCAATTTAACATGTCCTTAATTCTTATCAGTCATGATTTAAAATTAGTAAATAATTTTGCTGATATCATGCATGTTATGCAAAAAGGTGAAATTGTGGAATCCATGCTTCCAAATACAAAAGCAAACAAGTCCTATACCAAGACATTAATGTACAGTTCTGCCAATACCTTGGAACAAGAAAATGAACTTTATTTTGAAAAAGAGCATAAAAAAATTCTTGATGTTCAAAAATTAAGGGTTGAATACCCACGCCCTCGCAAGAGTTTATTTAAAAAGTCATCTCCTCTTGTGGCTGTTGATAATATTAATTTTTGTCTGAGCCAAGGAGAGTGTTTAGGCATTGTCGGAGAAAGTGGTTCTGGCAAATCAAGTCTGGCCTTTGCCAGTCTGAGGCTGCTTGAAAGCAAAGGAAAAATCGAATTTCTTGGTATGGAAATTCAAGATTTAAATTTTAAGGAAATGGCTCCCCTACGCAAACATATTCAAGTTGTTTTTCAAGATCCTTTTACCTCTCTAAATCCACGCCTCACCATAAAAGAACTTATCTGCGAAGGGCTTGAAGTTCATGAAAAACTAGATAAAAACACACTAAATCTGAGACTTGAAGAAAGTTTAAATGATGTTTCCCTCCCCCTCCACTATAAAAATCGTTACCCCCATGAACTTTCAGGAGGTGAAAGGCAAAGGGTAGCCATTGCCAGAGCAATTATTTTAAAACCCAAAATAATTTTTCTGGATGAACCAACCTCTTCCTTAGACAGAGCTCTACAATTTCAAATAATTGATTTATTAAAAACTTTACAAAAAAAACACAATATGGCCTATGTCTACATTAGCCATGACCTAAACCTAGTCAAACTGTTTTGCCATAATGTTCTTGTCATGTATAATGGAAAATGCCAAGAAAAAGGCAAGGTTAAAGATGTTTTTGCCAATCCCAAGTCCGATTATATGAAAAAACTGATTGAAGCTAGTTTTTAATTTATTATCACGCCCCCTAATGTTCGGCTAATTTTATTGGGAGGGGAAACCCTATTTTTTTGAAAAAAATAAGGTTTCCCCTCCCAAACCC
>CAYJGE010000113.1:0-9823 GCA_964369835.1 uncultured Mailhella sp. | reverse complement strand
TTTTTGGTGCTTACCTAATAAAATTGAATTTTTGGTTTTAATCTTTAACAATTTCCCAAACAGCTAAAATTTACTTATCAACAATTTCAAATCCGTTTTCTAAAATAAATTTTTGCAACAAATTATTTGTTTCAATATTGACTTCATATGGTTTTAGTGATTTATTTTTTATTTTATCAAAATAAGTCTTTGCTTTAAATTTATCGACCGTATTTTTTAAGTCGTCAAATCTGCCAAATTCATTAATATTGCTTGGGGACAGGTTTAAATTCATAAGATTTAGAAGTTTTTCTTTATCTATCCCAAGTATTTGCACAAGTATTTCTATTTGTTCATCTTTTGCTTTACTTTGATAATCGCCAATATAATCACTAAGGTTTTTACCCTCAACAATGACAACATCGCCCCTTTCTATATCGTGCAAGAAGATATTAGCATATTTTTGCTGTTCCTGTGAAAGTTTTGCAAAGGATTTATGCAGTTCTGCTAATGTTTCATCAAGAATATTTTTTGGCACTTTTTCTTGCAATAATTTCAGATATTTTACAAATCGGCTATTCATATAATCATTGTCAATAGTATCTGTTTTTATTGCAATAAGTTCTCCTTTAATCTCGTAGGGAATATCTTCTCCGCTTGGATCTGCGGTTGAACTTGAGAAAAGCTCTTTATATCTTTGTAAAAGAATATCATATATATCTTTGTCAAAAAGTAGCTCTATAGAATAAAATTGCGATTCTTTGTTTATTTCCTCCTCTTGATCTAGTTGAAATTCATATATTTTTTTATTCCAACTAAAACCTTGAACTCGTGCTGCATTGAGATAAGTATTTAATTCATTGAATAAAGAAGCAAATTTTCCACGTTCTGCTTTTTCTATGGGTAATTTTTCAAAATTTTCTATTTTAGCAGCTCTAAAAAGCTCTTTAATCTCATTAAAGATAAAATTTAGTCTTTCAAGGTTGATATTCAATCGTTCAGCAAATAATCCAAGAGGTTTATTGCCGGAATAAATTCTTACTGCTTCTTGTATATTCCTTTCCATGCTGTGTGGACTACGATAATAACGAATAGTTCCAAAAGGTTTTTTAGGGCCAAACAATCTATTTGTTCTTGAAAATGCTTGAATAATTTCTTCATTTTTTAGAATTTTATCAAGATATAAAGTATTTACCCATTTTGAATCAAAGCCTGTCAACAATTGATTGACAACAATAACTATGTCAATTTGTTTATTCTTGTCATGTTCTATTCTTTCATAGGGACTTTTATGAGCTAAACGAAAGGCAAGGTCTTTTTTAAAGGCATCATGGCTTGCAAAAGTATAATCTCTTTCATATCTTGCATTATAATCTTGAATAATCTCAACAAGACCATCGCTTTTGAACTGAAAACCTTCCTCATTGTCAATACTTGGGTGAAATAGGCAAGTAACTTTCAACTCGGGGCATTTTTCTTTCATAAGCTTATAATAAATAATAGCTTCCGCAATGCTTGAAGTAGCAAAAATTGCATGAAACAGCCCATTATGACTTAAAGTCAGCCAATTTCTTATTATATCTTCAACAACTTTGTTTTGGTGCTCTTCATGTCTATAAAGTGCCTTATCCAAATAATCTTCAATGCCTTTGATATAATTATCGTTTATATCTGTATATCCTGCCATTTTAACTGTGTTCATATAATGATAAAAGACTTCTGCCTTTGCTTCATCATTAATGGCTTCGGCGGCAGTTTTTGCTTTAGCTTTTTCAAGGGCAACGATTTGGCGTAAATCTTTGTCATTAAAAGTTAGAACCTTATAAGGATCAAAGCCTAAAACATTTTTATCGCGTATGCCATCGGCTATACTATAGCGATGAAGTTCATCTCCAAATATTGTGGCTGTTGTACTCAAATTTTTTTGATTTTCTTCTTGTATTGGTGTTCCGGTAAAACCAAAAAAAATGGCCTTTGGAAAAGTATCTTTGATATTTGCAAGCATTTCTCCAAAAGTTGAGCGGTGGGCTTCATCAACAATAAACACAAGTCTTTTTTGATTAATGGTTTCAAGGTCATGGGCACTAATATATTCTGAGTCATCTTTAATATTAGACATTTTTTGAATTGAAGTAACTATAAGGGTATCGGTGGTATTTGGGCTTTTTAGTTTTGCTTTTAGAACGCTTGTATTTTCCGTTGCCTGCACTTCATCAGAAGCTTCTGCAAAGGCTCTATAGGCTTTTAATGATTGTGTACCTAATTCTATTCTATCCATCAGAAAAATAACTTTGTCGGCATCTTCTGAATTTGCAATAAGTTGGGCAGATTTAAAACTGGTAAGGGTTTTGCCTGATCCTGTAGTGTGCCAAACATATCCACCACGTTGATTTTTATCTCCCCAAACTGCTTTTGTCACTTCATCAGAGATTTTGCTTGCGGCAATATATTGATAAGAACGCATAACTTTTAATATGCCGTCTGCCGAATCTGCAACGGTATAAAAGCCAATAAGTTGGTGTGCCATCGGGATATTTAACAATGAAGAAGCAAAACCTGACCATGTGTTAATGGGTTCATTATTATAATCAGCCCAATGAAAATAATAGTCTGGATTAAATTTTCCATCAGGCCCTGGATTTGCAAAATATACGCTTTCTTCCGGAGTCATGGCAACAAAGATCAGCACAAGGGAAAATAGGCCGGTAAAGATATTTTCATAAGAATATTTTTCTATTTGTGTCCATGCTTGACTGATTGGAATACCGCTTTTTTTCAATTCAATATGAAAAAGAGGCATTCCATTTATCAGAAGCATTAAATCGCCTTTGCGGTCATTTAATATTTTGGATTTTGCCGTAAAACGTGGTTGCCTAACTATTTGATAACGGCTTTGTCCGGCAGCAATTTCTTTTCTGTCATAGATTTTTAAGCTGACTTCTTTACCTAAATGTAATTTATCATTTACATTATCTCTTTTAATAGAAACACTTTTGCCATTAATAAAAGCATTGAGCTTTAGGGGGGTACGCAAAGAAATTATTTGCTCAATAATTTGTTGCATTTCTGTTTCTGTAAGGGGGCAATCGTTTAATCTGTCCTGCTGTCTATTGTTTTCATAAAGAATTTTTGCCCAATTATCGATTAAATCTTTTTCGCTTGGGTTTTCTAAAACTTCACTCTCCCAGCCTTTTGTGGAAAGAAGCTTGATAAGTGCTAATTCAAAATCTAATTCTTTGTTGAAAGACATAAATTCACCTTATAAAAATCAAATTATTAATCTGAAACGGCATACTTCATAAATAAAAAATATTTTATTATCATATAATTTAATTGATTACAGATATTTCATTTGTCTAAAATTTATGAAGATATGCTTAGACTTGGGATTTCTTTTCCAACAAGGCTTTCAAATGTTTTTGCAGTAAGAACACTAATATCGTCAAAAAGGTATTTATTACCTTGTTTGTCAACCTTATCTTTAAACCTATTTAGGGATTTTTCAAGGTTGCCTGTGTCATCGTGTGGTAAGTCTGTAACACATATAAAATTAACCTTAATATCTTTTCTTTGCATTTTTGTTTCTTGTAAAAGTATCTTTTCTAAACAACTATAAGACTCTAAAAGTTTTAGTTTTATTGAATCTTTTAATATATCTACTTGTAGATTGCCATTTGTGATTTGCAAGTCTTTAAAGTGTTTGCAAAAAACACCTTCACAAAATTCACATGTTGCCTTGCTATCGTCAAAGTTTTCTTTTGTAATTTTTCTTTTTAATCCTGTTTTAAATTCAATAAAATAAAGGGTGGTGGTTTTATTATCAAAGAAAATCGCATCTGCTGAACAAGGTGTTTCATCTTTACCAAAAATTGAAATCGCTATGTCATCAAAGCAATAATACATACTTTTATGCTTAACCAATGGCTTACCATCATCATTTTTTGATAAGTCTGTAATGGTTTGTATTGTTTGAGAATATTTTTCTTTTAAGTGAGAACACAAAGACATTATGTATCCTCTCTTTCATCTGGATCAAACTCGCCATAATACTTTTCACGAATATATTTTACAACGCCATAGTAAGCCGCAAAATCTTCGTATATAACACTTAAATCATCATTTACACATTTATATTTTACAAAACCATCTTCCTGTAGCTCTGTATGGTAGAAATTAGTTTTTTCAATGATTTCATATTTACGCATAAAAGCTTCAATGGCTAATACAAAAGTAGGACTGTGTGAAGTTAATAACACATTTACATTCAATTCTTTAACTAAAATAACTATAACTTCTGCAAAGGCATTTTGCCATTTAGGATGCAAATGGGCTTCCGGTTCATCTAAAATAAGCATGGTAGAATCGTCAAGTCCATATTTGTCAAGAATCATTTTAATAATACCAAACATTTTTGAACCGGTTGCAAGGTTTGAAGCTTTTAGGGGAATACCATTTTCAACATATTCAAGTACATTTTTATTAATTCTCAAATCACCTGGAATTATATCATTAATATGTTTTTGCACTTTGTCATAAAATTTATTTTGTTCTAATTCATTTGTAACATTTATTTGGTAAGGTTTAGATAAGTATTTAAGAAGTTTTTCTTTATGCGTTGCAATATTTATAGAATTTGTTGCAAAATCCCCATAAATATAAAAAGTTGAAGTATGGTATCTCTCTAGGTAAGGAACTTCATCTAAAATAAAAGCATTATCAATAAAATATGATTTTGAAAAAATATTTTGAGTAGCATTAAAATCTTTAGAAACAACAGTATCATCTTCAATTATTGCCTCAAAAAGAACTCCCAAACTATCTTCAAAAATAATTTTTGAAGAAATTCCTTGTTTCTTGATAGGTTGAACTTGCTCTTTAAACTCACTTGCTAACATATGATTAATAAACATATTTCTAAATTTATTTCTATCACTCCCTTTTTGTAGAAGGTTTAGTATTTTAGTACAATGTATAAGAACATTATTTTTTTTATCTTGAAACTTATCTTCGAGTTTAATTTCAGTAATTTCTTGATAGATTTTTTCTATGAAATTATATAAACTTTTCTTGCTACGAAATTTATGACGACTATTTTGCATAAATAGTTGTTGCATGGCTGTCAAATTTGTATGAGAAAAGATATTTTCTTCTTTAAAATCGGAATCTAATTCATAGAATACGTCTAAGCTGTCTAAGTTGATTGATTTAGTAAATCTTGACAAGTCACTTATTGTTTTTTTTAATTCATTTAATAAATGCACTCTTACATACTCTATCTCATCTCTTTCTTGCTTTAAATCAATATCAATCATGCCGTCAATAATGGCATACAAGGCTTTTCCGACGGTTGATTTACCTGAATTATTTTCACCGGTAATGACAGTAAGACCATCTAGTTTTACTGTGGAGTCCTTTATAAGTCCAATACCATCGAGATATATTTGCATAGTAGCACCTTTGCTAGAAGTTTGTTTTTCAATTTTTAACATAAACACAACAAAATTACAACTTGATTATAAGGGTCTTAAAATCAAAATCTATACAAACATCTTGTCTAAAAGAGCCTTTTTCATATTTTTTAATTTTTTAATCTTTGCTTGTTGTAGGGAAATACGTTGGTCTAAGGCTTTAAAGAGTTCGCCTATTTTGGTTTGTTCTATTTTGTTAGGGGGAAAAGTTACATTTGTTTTTGATAGGTTTGTTTTGCTAATTGAAAGCACTTTAATTCCTTGCATAAGAGAGAATAGTTGCTTCCTATATGAAAAAGAATTTAAATAGTACCCCATATAACCTTCCTCAAAGGAAAATATAGGACGACTTACGATGGTATGAAGACCTGATACAACAAGTTCTGAAGTTAAATTTGTAATCTCCGTTGCCTTTCCAACAGTATTGTCTTCAGCTGCGTCTGCCATAACAATATCACCATTTTTCAACAATTGTTTATTTTCAATAGAAACGGAAAAATCTGCTATATAAGGAAGTTTATCTGATTTTATGTTAACTAGCTCGGCAAATTTAATCAGTACATCGCCATAATGAATATTTTTAATTTTCCCATCTTCATTATTTAAATCAGCTCTAGAAAGGCAGTTTGTTGGGACTGAAAAGTTAAATACATCATAATAGGGAATTTCTTCCCACTCCTCACTAAATCCCTTAAACCTTAATTGCGGAGTATTTTCCTCTTTTTGTGGAAACATTTTTTCAAGCAAGGCTTTTTTCATATTTATAAGCTTGGTATGCTTTTTTTCTTCTTGAGAAAGTAGAGAGTCAAGTTTTTTAAAGAAATTTCCTATTTTGGTTTGTTCTGAGTTAATTGGAAAAAAAATAAAATAACTTGAAAGTTGAGGGACAGTTAGTTGTGGAACCCCTGTTGATTCTATTACAATAGAAAGTTTTGATATCGCTTTTTCCAAAAAATCAATATTATGTCCGCTAGTTAGTGTCAGTAAGCGAACTACTGGAGTAAAATTAAAATAGCGAGCTTTTGGGTGTCCTATATCTCCTCTTCCTGTAACTGTAAGGGCAGGGGCTTTAATCCGATAACTATTTTTGTAAAACCCCACTATTCCTTCGTTAGACAGTGCATTTGCTAAAACAGGATATTTTCCAGATTCTTTAATTTTGTTCGTATCAATATCTCCACCTGCAACAATTTCAGCTTCATTTCCTAGCTTCTTCTTTTCCCACTCCTCACTAAAACCATTAAATCTTATTTGTGGTTTATTCATTTTTGCCACCCAGCAAAGCCTTAAATTCTTGCAGTCCAAGCATATCAAAATCATTGCCATTAAGTTCATCAAGCATTAAACAAAGTTCTTTTTCAACTACAGAAATTTCTTGATCAATTTCAGGCAATGTTATTTCATATTTTTCAGCAATATGCTGTATTTCTTTGACTAAATTATTAATAATATTATCAGTCATTTTTGCGATATTTTCTGAAATAGGTTCTATCCATTTTATTTTAAGCAGTATGTCAATTTCATCTTTATTAAGATTTTCAATGGTTTTTTTGGTAAGTGCTTGTAACTTTAAATCTTCTTCTTTAATATGTTTTTTTAGCTCTTTTTCTTCATTTAGGAAATTTTTTACAGAGTTTAATTTCTCTTTTAATATTATATCTTCTTCTTTTGTTTCATGTTTTAGGATTTTTAATTTATCATTTAGTTTTTTGGAAATAAAGGCAGTATTATCATCATTTAAAATTGAATTTTCACCCTCACCCCTTTCATCTTCGCTTAAAGATTCAATAATTTCTTGAATTTCTGCTTGAATTTCATCAAATCTATGGGATTTTGCGGTTAAAGCATCAAATTCAGCTTTTAATAAGGTTTTTTGAACAATTTTGAAGGGAATAATTCGCCCTACATAGCCCTCTTGCACCTCAACTTCTTTGCCATTTTTCTTTTTTAGCACCATATTTGGATCAACAGCTTTTATACTGTCATAACCCTCTGTTTGAATAATTTCCAAATCATTGGCTATGCCTTGCCACTCATCGTCTAAGATTTGATAGGCTGTATATTTATCTAGTATTTCCAAGTCTTGTAATCTGGAAAAAATATCCTTGGCAAGTATATTTTCCTCTTGGGATATATTTAAAGTTTGCATCTCTTTAATCAGTCTATTTTCCAAAAATTGAGAAAAATCATTAAAGGCTGTGGCAAAATTTTTCCTAAATATGGTAATATCATTATGGTTTCTTATTTTTTCTTTGATTTGATCTTGTAAAGAATATTCTGAATTCTCTGCAATGTTATCAAAATCGGAAAGTTGCACATAAGGCGTTGTGCTTTCTGTAAAAAGAGCTTTTTTTAATAATGGAAATGCTTTCCAATATCTTTGTAAATTTTCAAGTTCTGCCCTTGGAATACCGCCAAACATTGAAGCGTAAATATCCCAAGTTTCGGCTTGCTCGGAAGAATCCACATATCTTGGAATATTTAAATTGTACTCATTTTTTTGAATTTCTTCCTTACTGATAAGTCTTGAAAATTTTTCAATATTTTGACGTGAAATAACTGTATCCACTATCTTTTTTATATCCGATGCCCTTAGTTTATTGTTTTTACCTTCCTTTATAAAGCCCTTGGAAGCATCTACTATAAGCACATCATTATTTTCTCTTTTTTGCTTGAGAACCATAATAATTGTCGGTATACCTGTTCCAAAAAAAATGTTTGGCGGTAAACCTATTATTGCATCTATATTGTTTGATTCTATCAAATTTTTTCTGATTTGCCCTTCTTCTCCGCCACGGAAAAGCACACCATGAGGTAAAACAATTGTCATTATACCTTTTGGCTTGAGATGGTAGAGATCATGCAATAAAAAAGCATAATCAGCCTTGGTTTTTGGAGCTAGCCCAAAACGAGAATAACGAGCATCATTTTCTTTGTCTGACGGATCCCACGCTTGGGAATAAGGAGGATTAGAAACCACAGCATCAACATATAGGGGCTTATAGGTATTAATTGGATCATTTTCATCAAAATATGGCCAATCGTCCTCTAGGGTGTCCCCATTTCTTGCCTTTATATTGCTTGGATTTATGCCACGCATGACAAGATTCATACGAGTCAAGTTATAGGTGTTTTCTTTCCATTCTTGAGCATAATACATAATACTATTGCTATTTTTCAGATATTTTGCAACACACTTACCTATATTGATAAGCAAAGAACCTGAACCGCTTGTGGGGTCGTAAATTTCAATAGTATCCTTGTCTTTTAAATGATTGGCTACAATTTCAGACATTAACAAAGAAACTTCATAGGGCGTATAAAATTCTCCGGCTTTCTTGCCGGCATTAGCGGCAAACATTCCGATTAAATATTCATAAATAAAACCAAGAACATCATAATCTTGCTTGCCGTCCATGGGAATATCTTTAATCAGCTCAAGCAAGCCAATAATTGACTTTGTTTGGGTGGCAGAATTTTCTCCAAGCTTACTTAGTCCTGTTTCAAGAGTTTTGAATATTCCTTCAAAAAGGGCTTTATGAGAAGCTCCGATTAATCGGTTAAAGGCAGAAAGAGCATCTCGCACATTTGCAACATCAAAATTTCTACCCATGCTTAGCCAAGTTGAAAAAAGATTTTCATGGCTTATAAAATAACCAAGACTACTTTGCACCCAATTTACAATATCGTTATTTTCTTCGTTTAAAGTGCTAAAATCATCGCTTGTAAAACTCTCTTTCTTTAAAAATAATAGTTCTTTATCCGAAAGATATTTGTAGAACATGAAGCCAAGAATGTAGTCCTTATACTCATTTGCTTCAATTTTAGAACGCATTCTGTTTGCGGATTCCCATATTTTGCTTGCTAATTGCTGTTTATTCATGTTCTCACCCAGTTTATTTTTTTTATGGTAAATAATTTTGTTAGGTTTAAAGGTTTATGATGCTTTACGATTTTTAGTGAAATTATTAGACTATAAAATCATTAATTGCTTGGTGTGTCGTTTGCTGAAATCAAATTAGCAAAGTCAAGCATTGAGTTCAGCTCTTGCTCAATTTGCTCTATAACATTTTCTGGAAGTTCTTGTGTAGGATTATTTCTAGTGTAGCTAAAATGTATTGCGAGTTGCGGGATTTGGCTACACACTTTTAATACAGGTTCTGCATTTCCATTAAAACTATTTCGTGGAATAAAAGATACTTGGTTATACAGCATTGTTTCTAAACTTAAATAAATTGCTTCGTATAATGACGTTGAATTAACAAATTTATATTCCACATCATTATTCTTTTTTAAGTTTTTACTTGTAAATGTTCTAATCTCAGACCTACTCCCCATTGTTAGGACAGGTAAGTTGGCAAATTAAGAATGTATGT
>CAYJGE010000112.1:0-9885 GCA_964369835.1 uncultured Mailhella sp. | reverse complement strand
GAGGGAGAAAACCACGTTTTTTTGAAACATTCCACGACGCCTGACGGCTGGGCGAATTTTTCCCCCTCAAACTCCCCCTTTCCTTAAAAAACATTTTTTTCAACAATGATATAACTATTTTGATTTATTTATATTTTACTAAATTTAAAAAATCAAAAACCATACCAAAATTGTGATTTTTGAAAACCGGAATGGTGTGGGGTTTCCATAAAGTTATTATCGGCAAATATTTAATTTCCTTAAATAAGATGTTTTTGCATTTTCGACAAAAAAAAACAATTATTTGACAAGAACAGCAATGTCATTTTTTTGTCACTGTAAATCAATAATTAAACAAGAACCAGCGGACGTGGCAATCTCCCCGTTAAAGGCTGTCCAAATTATTGCGTTAATATGGATTTTTTAAATTCCCGATTTGGCGAGGAGATTGCCACACTCGTTTTACTCGTTCGCAATGACTCCATTTTTAATTTTTTATGTCATTAATCGACAATTTTAACTCTTCGATATATCAAGAAAAAACAATTTATTTCACCTGACTTAATTATAAACAGTTGCAAAATTTGTAGCTTTTAAACCTTCGGGTGCTGTTTGAATAATTAATTTAACTTCCACAAAACCATCTTTTGGTTTCATGCTTTCAATTCTTGCCACAAATTTTAGTCCATCTTCTGTTTCAACGGTGCAAACATCACGCAAAGTTAATTCAGAAGCATCATTTGCTGTAAATGTGGCTATTACATTCCATTGTCCGCTGGCATCGGGTAAAATTTCATATAGAAGATCATTTTCAGCCACAATATCTCCGACATTAACAAATATTTCGCCCATTTTACCATTACTGTTTGAATATAAATATTCATTTTGAACCAATTTTTTAATTCTTTTTTGTTCTTCTTCCAAATAAATATGCAACATTCCATAGGATTGAGATAAATCATTGGTTGCTTGCCTTGACTGTCTGTCAATATCGGCACGTGCCAAAGCTGATTTTTCAACTTCCAACAATAATTGATCAAGTTCATGTTTTACTATTTTTTCTTGTTGCACAAGATCTTGATTTAATGAACCATCTGAATTTTGATTTTTAGGATTTCTAATTTGAACAAGTAGTCTGGAATGTTCTTTGCTTTTTTCTTCATAGAGTTTTATAGCATTTTTTTCCATGTCCAAATAATATTTTCTTTGATTTGAATATTCTCCAAAAATCTGAGCAAAAATAGGGCTGAATTTTTGTTTTAATAGACCGGGATTATTTCTATTTTGTTGATAAAATGCCCAATAATCTCTAATCATACTATTTTCACGCCTAATATGTATGGGGTCAAAACGTAGAACAGCTTCACCTTTTTCAACCAAACTGCCCGATGGCAAGGGTAAATCCACAACTCTTCCGGCAACAGGTGAATAAATAATTTCCTTATTGGTTTCAATTCTTGCTTCAATACTTTTAACACCCTGTAATAAATAATAAATTGCATAGGATAAAATAGAACAGATTACTATACCGACAATTATGGTTTTTGTATGATTTTTTTTGTATTTTACAATGGCATATCTATCTTGATCACTGCTTGGTAATTCATTCATATTCTTCCCCTTTTTATAATACTTATAATTTAAATCATTATATAGCATAAATTAAATAGAAACAATCAAAAAATACGTTTAATCCAATTTCACTTTTAATAGAGCATTGATTCCTTAATAAAACCTCTGTACAATTAATTTGATAATAAAATAATTGTACAGAGGTTTCTAATTTTATTCAGCGGATAATTTTGTCATGGCTTCGGAAAGTCTTGCGGCATGCATTGGTTCCATGTATGAAAAAATTTCACCTGCCTGTTGGCTTTTCATTCCACTAAGAATTTGTACAGCAATTTTTTCATCTAATGTTGACAGTGCTTGAGCTGCATTTCTGGCTTTCATATTGGTATATGTATTGATAAGATGTTGATATTTTTGATTTTGATTATCAGTTACATCATTGACCATACCTTCAATTTTGCCTTCAAGTTTGTTCAAATCGTCCATTCTAAGATCCATTTGTTGACGTAACATCATCAATTCTTCTTCTTTTCTTAAAAGTTCGGATTCTTTATATTTTAGAGAGTCGGGTGAAACATAAGGGTTTACCTTGGGCGGAGGAGCTGTATAATCTGTTTGTTGATCGGGCCTTACATAATCTTCCACTTCTTTTGCATGGGCTACGCCAACCAAGGAAAACAATGAACTTGAAAATAATTTACTGAGGCTTATTTTACTTTCTGCAATTTTTTCATCTTCCAACTCTTTTTGATTGTCGGAAAGTGGGTCAATCGAAAGGTCTAAATTTTCATTTTTTTCAAGCCCTTCATATAATAAATTCATACGCTCATTGGATTTATTTTGATTTATAACCGAAGATGAAACACTTGCTAAAATCATGTCATTATTTAATTCAGCCATCATTTCTTGTTCGGCAGAAGCATGATTTATATTTTTTTTATGGGGACTAAAAAGATCTGCAACAGTATTTTGCTTTGTCATTTCTTGTGAGTTTAAATTATTCTCTTGAACTTGAGGTATTTTTGTCTCCTGAGTTTTAGGCAAAAATGAAACCTTGGTCCCTGAGTGTAAAGTAGTATTTTCAACTTTTCCATTAATATCTTGCCCAAAACCTTTTTGTTGTTCTTGGTGATTGCGTGCTATAATGGAAGCCTTTGGACTTATTTCTTTTTTTTCCGCGGTCAAGCTTGAAATTTTTCCGCCTGCCATATAAAATATGGCAAATGAAAGTTTGATTAATGCTAAACAAATTAGCAAACAACAAAAATTAGTCAATGACCGCTTTGAAGCGAAATGATGCAATTTCATCGTATTCCCTCTGCTCTTTATAATGTTCTTCTTCTTTAAATTTTATCTCATTTTTTTCTTTTAATTTTTCAAGTATTAGCTTATCTTTTGAACAAATAGCTAGTTTTTCTTTAGCTGCCAAAAGTTTTTTTTCCAAACTATTGATTTTGCGTTCCTGTACCAAAATATCGTTTTTTAATGCTTTTATATAATTTTCAACCAACCAACGCTCATTTGCCACAATTATCTTTATCAAACTATCTTCTTTAGCTATTTTTTCTTTTTTCAAATAAGCATGTTTTTCTTGTTCTTTCATCAAACTTGCTTGAATATGGCCAAGTTCAGCTTTTGCCCTATCTTCCAACTGTTTTCGATAGGAAAGAATTTTTTCCATCGAAAAATGGTAAGTAGCCATTTTTCTCTCCAATTATTATTTGTTGTAAGTTAGCTGTTTTTCGTAATGCCAATTACATGCCAAAATGAAAATAATCTTATATTTTATATAATTATGATGTAATAAATTTTTAGATGTTAAAAAATTGACTTAAGGCATTTTAGTTTGAGTTAAAGGCTGTTTTACGTTCCCGATTCGGCGAGGAGATTGCCATGCCTACAAGATAGGGGCTTCGTTCAGTCCTGCCTGTCGGCAGTCAGGTCGCAATGACTGCCAATGTTTTTTATTTTGTTAACCGACAATTCTAACTCTGCGATATACTAATAAAAAACTAAAAGTATGTTGCAAGAAAAAAATTATTAATGAGAGAGAAAAATAACTAAAGGGGGAAAACCACATCAAAAAACATGGTTTTCCCCCTCAATAATAAATTTAATTTATAAAAAATATTTTATCCAAAAAACTCTTTTAGCAATAAAGGTACTTGGCTTGGGCGTTTGGCAACCTTTCCGCCTGCCTTTTCAATGGCGGCAGTTTTACCTTGAACTGAGCCTTTACCACCGCTGACAATGGCGCCTGCATGTCCCATACGTTTTCCTTCGGGGGCAGTACGTCCGCCCATGAAAGCCACAAGCGGTTTAGTAAATATTTTTGCTTCCATGGCTTCGGCAACTTCTTCTTCCATGGTTCCGCCAAGCTCTCCAATCACCACAACGCCCTTGGTATCGGGATCTGCTTCATAAAGTGGAAGAAGTTCGGCAAAACGAGTTCCCGGCACAGGGTCACCGCCAACACCGACAAGAGTTGTTACCCCAAAGCCACCGCTGCAAATTTCAGCTGTTACTTCATTGGTAAGAGAACCTGAACGAGTCATAACCCCAATATTACCTTTTTTATAAACCCTTTCAATCCAATAAGGAATTGTGCCCATGACGGCTTCATTAATTGAAATAAGTCCTGAAGTATTACCGCCAATGACCATGGCACCGCAAGAAAGAGCAGCTTTTCTGATTTCTAAACTATCATGAAGCGGAATACCGTCGGCAACGGTACAAATGGTTTTAATTCCTGAATCAAGAGCTTCAAAAACAGCATCTTTTACAAATTTAGGCGGAACAAAGAGCATGGAGGCTTCGGCACCAAATTCTTGAACGCCTCTTTTTACTGTATGAAATACGGGTATGCCCTCAACATTTTGTCCTTCTTTGCCAGGAGTAACCCCAAAAACCACATTTGTTCCCATATTTTTCATGTGGTTTGTCCAAAATGAACCCTCTTTTCCTGTCATACCTTGCACAATGATTTTTGTTTGCTTATTGATGATAATACTCATTATATTCTCCCTGCTGCAATATCAACAGCTCTTTGTACGGCTTCTTCTGTATTGGTAAGTGGCACTAATCCTGCGG
Source organism: uncultured Mailhella sp. (assembly GCA_964369835.1). GTDB lineage: Bacteria > Desulfobacterota > Desulfovibrionia > Desulfovibrionales > Desulfovibrionaceae > Taurinivorans. The sequence goes on along the minus strand of CAYJGE010000112.1, from coordinate 5,244 downwards.
CTTTTAATGCTTCAAAGCCGATTTCTTCCCCTGTTCCGCGAATACAAGTTACAATGGGTACTTGAGGATTATGAATTTTAATGGCTTCAACCAAACCTTGTGCCATAACGTCGGCTCTGGCAATGGTTCCGAAAGTTACCACCAAAATAACCTTGCTTGGGGTTTGAAGGCAAAGTTCCAAAGCTCGCACAGCCTTGGTATAGTTTGCGCCGCCAAATTCGGAATAAATGGCAGGAGTTCCGCCTGCATCATGAATGAGGTCAAAAACAGTGGTAGTCAGACCTGCACCCGCACATAAAATGGCAATATCACCATTAAATCGCATATATGGAAGCCCCTCTAAAGCAGCTTCATATTCCACTTGGGAGTCAAAATATTCAGGCATAAGTTGATAATTTGGTTGACGGAAAATTGAGTTATCATCAATAATCAGTTTGCCGTCACCTGCAATTACATTACCGTCTTTTGTTACAAAAACAGGGTTAATTTCAGCAAGTTGTGCATCTGTATTTCTGAAAGTTTTATAAAGATTGCGTGCAATGGCTCCAAACTGTTTTGCCACATCACCCTCAAGACCAAGCCCATAAATTAGGTTATTGATGTGATAAGCTCCAAGCCCTTCTGCCAAGTCAACATATTCTGTGATAAGTTTTTCGGGAGTTTCTTTTGCCAATAATTCAATATCCACACCACCCTCGGCACAAGCAATGAACATGGCTTTAGAAACAACAGGATCTAAGGTTACAGCCAAATAGATTTCTCTGTCCATTTGAACTGCCTCTTCAACCAAGATGATTTTTACATTATATTCGGAAGCAAAAAGATCTTTGGCTATTTGTTTGGCTTCATCGGCTGATTTGGCAAGTTTGATCAATCCCAGTTTTCCACGTCCGCCCCTTAGAATTTGGGATTTCATTACACAAGGAAAACCAATTTCGGAAACGGCTTGATCAACTTCTTCCACACTGCGAATTAAATAACCCTTGGGAGTTGTAATTCCATTATTTCTAAAGGCTTCTTTTGCCTGATATTCAAATACGTTCATAATATCCTCTATTTTGAATAAAATTTGTTAATGATTAAATTTATTATTTTCCGTACTTATCCCAATAAGATTGCCACATATCTTCATCACTGAAAACCCAAGGCGCAACAGGAACGTTGACCCAAGTAATATTTATAAAATGTTTCCAATGAATATTTTCGGTGGTGGCATTTTTACCCCAAGTTCCGCAACCAAGGGTAGCGGTTGAGGGCATGCGATTGGCAGGGTGTCCACCATTGCCGGCTGCCATGGGTTGGCGAACAGTAACACGACTGGTTTTCATATTATTGCCCAAATATTCAATATATTCTTGCTTAAAGGTATGAATACCACAAGAATGTCCGCGTCCTACTTTTGAAGTAAGTTCGGATAAAATTTCATAGGCATGATTAAAATCTTTTGCCTTATAAACTGTCAACACAGGGCAAATTTTTTCATCAAAGAACTTATCTGAAAGTACAGGTAAAATACCTTCAATAAGCATAATATCTGTATTGGCAGGAATGTTAATTCCTGCTTGTTCGGCAATGTAATTGGCAGATTTTGCAATAATACCTTGGTTTAATGCAAGTTTACCCTTGTCATTTTCTTGCCAAATGGTATTTTTCAGTTTTTCTCTGTCCTCACCTTCCACAATGTAGCATTTATTATTTAACATTTCTTTCATGAAATCATCATAAATACTTTCCATAACAACAATGGCATTTTCAGAAGAGCAAGAAGTTGTATAGTCAAAAACCTTACTGGCACAAATTTTGGGAGCAGCATCTTTAATGTCTGCATCTTCTGCAACTATTGCAACTGCATTACCTTGTCCCACACCATAGGCAGGAGTTCCGCTTGAATAAGCGGCACGAACAACTTGACCACTTCCTGTTGCCACGATTAAATCTGATTTTTTCATCAAATCGGTAATGGCTTCACGGCTTGGATCTTCCAATATTTGAATTAAATCTTCGGGAGCACCGATTTTTTTAAGTCCTGCTCTCATCATGTCAATTGCCATGGTGGTTGCTTTCATGGCTCTTGAACTGGCTTTGAAAATAACGGCATTTTTACCTTTCAAAATACTGATGGCTTTGCCGCCGCAAGTAGCTGTTGGATTGGTGGCAGGTAAAATGGCACAAACAACGCCAACGGGCTTTGCATATTTTGAAATACCTGTTTCTTCATTATTTTCTATAAGTCCAACACTTTTAGCGCCTTTTATATCGTATAAAACCCCACCGATTTTTCTTTTATGCTTGGTTATTTTACTTGGAACATTCCCAAACCCTGTTTCTTCAACGGCAAGAGTAGCTAATTTTTCAATATTATCATCTTTATACACTTCCCAGCCTATGGCAAGGCAAAGCTCGTCTATTTGTTCTTGGGTATAGTGATCAATTTGGGCTTGGGCTTTTTTCGCAATTTCGAGTTGTTCGTCAACGGTTTTCATTAAATTTCTCCTTTCGTAAAATAATTTTAATTTATCATTATTGAGACCTCTGCACAATTATTAATTTTTAATAAAAATCTGTTTTTAGAATGAAATTTTTTATTTTTAGATAAATTTTTGTACAGAGGTAAAAGGCACGCCAAAAAAATTTTTTGGGCAATCACTTAACGACAAATGCGTGGTTTTGTCTATTCTTGCCAAAAAATCATTTGCCGGTCGTGTTTACGATGTAAACACTCCATGAAACCTTTGCACAATGAATTGTGCAGAAGTTTCTTATTAGGGCTGAAAATATTCAGCCCCATTGATTTATTAGCAATGATTTATTACCAAATATTCATTTGAGCAAATTGACCGAAAATAGCCACAGAAAGTGTAACACTAAGAATAGCTACGATAGTCATTATAATACCTGCCTTGGCAAAATCCGGAATGGTAAAATAACCTGAAGAATAAGGAATAACATTGGTTGGGCTTGAAGTTACCATAATGAAAGCCATTGAGGTGGCAATACCGGCAGGCCCTGCCAAAATCCATGGGTTCATGCCAATTTCCATGGCAAGTGCAATGATTAATGGCACAACAACAGCACCTGTTACACTATTACTTGAAAAGAATATTTTTAGAACTTCCACAAGGGCAACAACGGCAAGTACTCTTAAAATTGGGTGGAAAGTTCCGATATCTGATAAAAGACCCCAAGCAATATAACGAGCCGCGCCTGTTTTTGAAAGCATCATACCGGCTGCAATACCACCGGCGATAAGCACAAGGCCGCCCCAGCTAATACATTTTCCGGCTTCATCCCAGTTGGGGAATACCCTAAGACCGGGGAGGAAAAGAAGCGCAAATCCACCAAAGGCAACATAGGCTTCAGGCAAAGGAAAACCGACAAGCGCACTGATAGGACCACTGCCAATCCATAAAGTAACCATGGTTAAAAATACTACCAAGGTTTTAATTTCACGAGTATTCAAAGGACCAAGTTCAGAAAGTTCTTTTCTAATACTGTCAAGGGAAGTCGGAATTTCCTTAAATTCAGGTGGGAAAATTTTTGTCAATAAAAACCAACCAAGAGGAAGCATTATCATGGCACCGGGAACACCAACTATCATCCAATCAAGGAAAGTAACATTCATGCCTGCCATATCACGCACATATTGCATGGCAAGAACGTTTGGTCCACAACCTGAAGGTGTGGCTGTTCCACCAATTAAAGCACCCCAAACAATTGCAATCATAAGACAACGTCCAAAATTACTTTGCAATGGTTTACAACCGCTATCGGACAAAATACTCATACCCAGAGGTAAAAGCATGGCTGCCACGGCCATATCTGTAACCCACATGGAAACTAAAGTAGCTGTCGCCATAAATGCAAAAATTATATAATCTGTTCTTCGTCCAACCTTTGAAAGAACAAAAAGCATAAAACGCTTTGCAAGTCCTGATGCTGTCATGGCAGATGAAAGACCCATGGCACCCATTAAAAATAACAGAACATTACTACCAAAACCTATTTTGCTAAGTTCATTAAAACTTGCCACTTCAAAAGCATGCAAAATTAAAATCAAACAAATTGATGTGACTGCAAAAGGTATGGCTTCTGTCATCCAAAGTACAACAGCAAAACACAAACTGGCAATAACAATTTTAGCTTCCAAAGTTAAAGTGATAACTTCATCACCGTTTTGAATAGGCGGAGGACTTGGTAAAAAATAAATAATAGCAAAAACGGCTATGGCAATACAAAAATAAATTGCATTTTTTACTGCCAATTTCGTCTGTCCGTCATCTTCCGGAAGTTCGCAACAAGGTTTCACATTTGACATAAAATCTCCTCAAAGTTTTTATTTGTTTAAGCCATAAATTTCTAATTTAAAATATTTTTTACAAAATACCTTAAATAAAAAACTTACCTTTATAAATCATAATTTTTTGTATAAAACATAATTAAAAATTATATTTTATACAAAAATAAAATCAACATTTTTAAAACTCGATTTTATTTCAAAATCTTTATATATAATTTATACAAACTATATATAATTAAAAATTATATTTTTTGCTAAAAATAAAATCTATTCATTAAGATAAGATTTAATTTTTGATAAATAAGTAATTAAGGTTGTGTATTATTTTCTTTAAAAGATTAATTAACACAAAATAATTTTTTTCACAAGCTTTTTTTTAAGATTTTTACAAAAATTTAATTATATATAAAAAACTCCACATCATTTGTGATGTATAAGATAGCTTGATGACTGCTTTTTTGTTTTTATTTCGTTAATTAATAGGTATAACTATTCGATATATCATGAAAAAAATACTGGGTGTCATTGCCACGTCGGAGCCTTTGGCACCTCCTCACAATGATCGTGCTTTCGCTTAATTAATCAACAAATTTATATTTTTACTACTATATTTATTTTATTATTTCTCGATTATTCAACAAATTGGCAGTCATTGCGAACGAGCGAAGCGAGTGTGGCAATCTCCTCGCTAAAGGCTGTCCCCATTAAAGGCTGTTTAAAGTCCCCGATTTGGCGAGGAGATTGCCACGTCCTCAGCCCCTTTGGGCTTCGTCCTCGCAATGACTCACTTTTAATCTTTTATTTCGTTAATAGACAATTCTAATTCTACGATATATCAAGAAAAAACAAAAGCGGTGTCTTTCAATTTTTCTTATTTATTTTATGTTTAAATCACGTGATTCCGGATTGAGGGGGGAAACCCCATTTTTTTGAAAAAAATGAGTTTT
>CAYJGE010000111.1:0-9954 GCA_964369835.1 uncultured Mailhella sp. | reverse complement strand
AAAAAAACGTGGTTTTCCCTCTCAAGAAAAATTAGATGCGTTGCCCCTGCGTTTGAGGGGGGAAAACTCACCCGACTTATGTCGAACAAAGTGAGACTAAGCGTCATGGATTAGTTCAAAAAAGGGATTTCCCCCACAATATAGATAGTTTAACTCAGATAGAATATAGCTCTTTGTTCGGCATAATCCATTTCTTCATCAAAGCCATTGATTTCTTCATTCATTTTAGCTTCCAAGATTTCCTTTAGAATTTTACCTACCAGTGGTCCTTTTGGAATCCCCAGACTCAGAATATCTTTTCCTGTAACACTAATTACTTCCAGCCTTGTTTTATAAACATATTGTGAAAGTTGTTTTTTAAAATCTTCTGTTCCAAAGAAGTGGGCTCTGGTAATCAAAAATAATAGACCTTCGATGTCCATATCGTATAGAATATTATGTAGTTCACTCATTATTTTTGATTGATCATACCAATTTTCCAGTTTAGGGATACAATAAATAATTTTTGAGCGGAGCTGTAAAATTTCATTTGTTTTTTGCTCGTAAAGATCAAAGCGTTCAAAGAGCTCGAGAATATCTTTTTGATTGGCATTGCGACAAACAGCCAAGATAAAGATTGTAAGATGGTCGAGTTTTTCATCCAAGTATAAGAGCTTATACCAAACAATTACTTTATAAAATTCTTCCAAAAATTCTTTTTTTTCCTTTGAATTTACTTCTAAAATAGGATGAATAGCAGATAAGAGATTAAAATATTGTAAACGTAAAATATATTTCAGTGGATCTTTTTCTTTTAAAATCAGAACCAATTCTGTGACAACTCTTTTACCGCTTAGTTTTGCAATTAAACCTTGTTCCACCGAATGTTTAATTAATCGTTCACATTGGCCACCCAATTTAAAATCATATCTTTGTTCAAAGCGAATTGCTCTAAGGGTTCTTGTGGGATCTTCAACAAAACTCAGAGCATGTAACATTCTTATTCTTTTTTGTTTAATATCCACTTGTCCATCAAAAAAATCCACAAGTTCGCCAAAATTTTCTTTATTTAGTTGAATTGCCATGGCATTTATACTAAAATCACGCCTTGTTAAATCCATTCTGATGGAAGATAGTTCCACAATTGGTAAGGCGGCAGGAGATTCATAATATTCAAGTCTGGCTGTTGCAATATCAATTCTTATTTCAAAAAAGTTTGTATTATTTTGAATAATTGATTGTTTTTTTTCTTCACCGTAATTATATTCGGAAAAATTTTTTCCTAAGGATTTATGATTTGGACGTTGAACATCTATATTTTTAATTTCCTCCTTGATTTGTAAATTACACTCGGGAGCTTCAAGATTGGAAATAAAATCTTCTTCCAAAAATTTTGAATTAAAAATTAATAAAGCAGTAAGAAATTCACCATGCTCCCTAACTCTTCCGTTAAGAATTTTAGCCAAACCACGGGCAAATACAAGGGCATTTCCTTCCACAACCAAGTCAATATCCATATTTGGCCAAGGCATTTTTCGATTTTCCATAAGCAAATCACGCACAAAGCCACCGACAACATAAATATTGACATTACAAGCTGAAGCCAGTTTTCCTGCCAATTCCAAAAGTCTGAGACAAGGAGCAGGAATATAATTATTTAATTGTCTGGCTATATTTTTCTTTCTAAGTTTATTTTGCCTTGGGCTTGGCAGTTTAGCATGACTGTCATCAAGAAAAATCCTGATTAGATCTGTTCTAGTCACAACCCCGATGATAGGACAAAGTTCAAGCAATTTATTTTCTTTAAAATCATGGGTCAATGAAGAAATCTGGTAATTTTCATTTTGTTCTATTAATACAGAAGTATCCACAACAGGAATAAGCCTTTGCCTTTCTCCGACAATTATATCCATAAGCATTTGCAAATTGGCATTTTGATTAATTACTTTAAATCGCCTATGCATATAATGATCAACTCTTGCCTGTCCCAAGTTATGATTTATGGCTTTTATTGCCAGTTGATGTTCAAGCCAGCCTATGCATATTTTTGAATTTGTTTTACAAATTGGTATGGCCTTAAGTCCGTAATGTGACATAATTTCTTCGGCATGTAACATAGTATCATGTTCATATGCCACAATGGCAGGACTTGTCATAAGGCGTCTGGCTGTTTTATCCAAGTGAGCAAGAAGAGAAATTTGATTTTGTAAAAAAAGAATAACTTCGTGCAATGTCATGTCTTTGACCATGGCAGCAGCGGCATAGGTATGACCTCCCCCACCAAGTAAACGGCATATTTTACCGACATCAATTAAATTATCCTTGCTTCTTGCAACAACTTGCACCGAATTATTCATGGACGCCAAAGCAAACAGCACATGACATGAATTTAATTCCATAACATGGGGAATTAATGTTGCAAAATCACTCAAATAATAATCCAACCTTGTAAAAGCTATTACTATCCTTATTCCTGCAACATCAATTAATTGTGATGAATTATTTAAATTATTTAAAACACTTATTTGATCTTTATTTAATGTTCTTTGAGTGTATGAACCGATAAAATCAGGTGAGAATCCTTGTTCAAGAAGCCAAGCACAAGCAAGATAATCCCTACTTGTAGTTGAAATATACGAAAATGAGCCAGTATCAACATAAACACCAAGAGCTAAAATATGAGCAAACTCACAAGGAATTTTACCAAAAACTTTTTTTATTTCTTCAATAATTAAAGTAGAGGCAGAGCCAACAAGTTCACATTGTCCACCATCTCTGATAATGTCACCACCAGGATGATGATCCCAAATTAAAATTTCAATTTTATCATTATTTTCAATCGTTTGTAAATTTTCATCATCAGTAACTAAATTATGTTTAAGTAACAATGGTTTAATATGGGCAATTCTCTCATAACTTTGGGTATCCACAATGACTAAACGCTCTATGCCCTCATAATCCACTTCTTTTGGTAATATGATATTAAAAAGTGGAGTTACAATCTCTTCAAAAAAATCTTGCACCAACCTTTCTTGACTTCCCGGAAAAACAATTTGTGCATTCGGGAAAAATAATGATATGCCAATCAATGATGTTAAAGCATCAAAATCAGCATTATGATGACAGGTAATCAATGTCTTTTTAGCAGGATATTTACTTTGTTCATATTGCTTTAGCATAATTTTATTACCTTAATAGAGTTAAGAATGATTAAATATTTATATAAAGAGATTAATTTGGAAATACACTCTAAAATATCAGTATATTTTATATGAGTTTAATGAAACCTCTGCACAATTCATTGTGCAAAGGTCTCTTAAAATAGATTAAAATATCTTAAACAAGAGGGGGAAACCTTGTAAAATAAGACTTCCCCCTCATGCAATTTAATTGTCTGATTACACTTAAATCATTGCTTCTTTTTTCAATATCAGTTCTATTTCATCTTTTGCCATACCGGTTTTTTTGGCTATCATTTCCATGCTATGCCCTTTTTTCTTGGCACTCATGATAATTTCTCGCAAGAGATAAGGAGAATGACTTATATCATCAGCTTGTTTTAATAAGCGATCCAAATGATATATTCTTTCTTCCATGGCTATATTTAATCTTTCAAGCTGTTCTTGCCTTTGAATAAAAGTTGTAACCATTTCTTGTTCCAACTGAACATTTCGGTAAAGACGATCCATAAATTCTTCTTGATTATTTTGCAATTGCTCAAGAGCCTCTTCTGAGCGTCTTAATCTTTTAAAAAATAGCAAAACTAAAATAATAAGTACAAATTCAGCAACAGTAATTCCAATTAAAATATATATATCCATGAAAAATTAAACCCTTGTATCAAAAAGTTTTCCGGCAAAAGGATTGTGGGAGGAGGGAGCAGTTTCAACATTTTCTTCCGGTTCTCTCTTTTGTCTTTGCTCTTGTTGGGCAGTAAATTCTTGAGATCCGCTTTCATCTTCATGCACAGTATTTGTTAGAGGACTACTTTCTACTTCTTCAAGTTTTTTACTTTCTTCTTTTATTAAAACGCCAACAGTATGTTGTGCGACTTGTGTTGCCACATCTGCGCGAGTTGCTACATTATAAACAAGACTTGCAATACCTTGTTGTTGGGCATTAAGGAGTGGAATAGTTGGAATCATAATCTAATCTCCTTGCATTTATAGTATTTAAGTAAAATAAAAAAATGTTTATGCTCAATAATTCATAAAAACTCAAAAAGCTAAATTCAAACAAAACTAAAGCAAATTCTGATTTATTTTTATTTGAAATTTTCAACCTCTATTAATATCTAATAATTTTCTTATTTAAAAAATTTTTCGGAACAGTAAATAAAATTTGTATACTTAGTCCATATTAGTTATCTATCAGCTAATTATTTATATAAGAAACTTTCAAAATAAATATCTGTAACTTGCCCGGTTACAATATACTGGTTGATTATTTCCATCATTCCATTTTTAATCATTTCAGTATTTTGATGATCCATCAGAAAGTTAACTTCAGCATTTACAAAATAATAATAGATTGCATCTCTTACTATATTCATATTAACTTCAATTTCTTGTCTGACCTCAGTATTACTCAACTTTAAAACAAATGTTGCCACTAAAAATTTAGCATTATTATCATTTTGTGGTAATTCTATCCAAAATGGATCAAGAGATATTTCAAGCTCTGATTTTATATCAATTGTCGGCTTACTTGGCACAACAATGAAATTTTGTTGGGTAACACTGTTAATTGTTGGAGTAGAACCAAAAAATAGATATGCACCCACTCCAAGCCCGGCCAAAACTATTACTCCGATCAATAAAATTAAAATCATTTTTTTCTTTGATTTTGGAGCTTCTTCTTCTGACTCTTCAGAACTTTTTTCTTTTTCAGCTTTTTTTTCAGCCGGCTTTTCACTTTCCTGCTTAGGTTCTTCCGGTTTATTTTCTTGCAAATAAGGAGCATCTTCAAGATCAAGCTCTACTTTTTGATCTGCTGTTGCTATAAAAGACTGATCATTGCCGGCTGCCGGTAAATTATCATTTTGAGGAGCAGAAATTTCCTGTGTTATTTGTTCTATATCTAATTGACTCACAATATACCTAACTTTTTACTTTAAAACACATTCATACCAAGAAAAAAATATTTAATATAAAAGACACTCACATTTGAGCAAAGTATTGTGAAATTTTAAAAATTATTCCATAACACAATTTAGCAAAAATTTATAATATAAATCATCAAAATACATTATAAATTAATTAAACATTTATAGTTAACCAATTAAAATGATTAAAGCCAAATATAATAATTGAAATTAAAAAAGAAAGTAAAACTTTAAGACAATCATTTAACAAAATGTTTTACAATAAATATATTCTTTTAATACACTAACATATCATGGAATTATGAAAACTTGAGAAATTTTTTCAATATGTAAATGAGATTTCATAATTCAAGGTTTCATAATTCCATTTTTATAAAAAGTCTGAATAATTAACATTTTATTTTAGATTAAAGAATTGTTAAACAAAATTTTAAAAAATTTTATACTAAATTTACAGATTAGTTTAGTCTTGAAAGATTTTATCAATTTTTTTCTTCATAACATCAGCAGTAAAGGGTTTAACAATATAATTGGAAACCTTAGCTTGTGCTGCTTCCAAAATATTTTCTTGTTGAGCCTCAGCTGTTACCATTAAAAAAGGAAGCTCTCCAAGCTTTGCGTCTTCGCGAACTTTTCTTAACAGTTCAATACCTGTCATAATAGGCATGTTCCAGTCTGAAACTATGAAATCAATTTTTTGTTTTTGTAAAATTTCCCAAGCTGTTGTGCCATCATCTGCTTCAACAATATTAACAAAACCTAATTGTCTCAAAATATTTTTTACTATACGCCTCATGGTTGAAAAATCATCAACCACTAAAACTTGCATATTAGTATCATATGCCATAATCAACCTCACTTATATTCAGATAAAGAGAATATATCTCATTTACTAAAATTTAGCAATAACAATCTAATCCATTAAATTTATTTTTATATCACAATCACTCTGTTAAAATCTTAATTCTAACAAATCTATCCAATTAAGAGACCTCTGCATAATTATTTTTTTATAAAAATCATTGCAAACTTCAAAGTTTTTTATTTTTTTTGAAATTTAGTTTGCAGAGGTAAAAGGCACACAAATCAATCAGTTAACGCAAAAAATGTGATTTTTGCTATTCTTGATTTGTGGTCGAATTTGCCTTGCAAATTCTCCATGAAAACTTGCACAATGAATTGTGCAGAGCTTTCATTAAACATATCGGTATTATGTAAAATATGTTTAGAGGTTCAATAAAATTAATTATTTCATGCTAAAATTTTTTTTTCAATATCACGTCAATCCATTTTCTGAACTAATTTTCAAACTGATTGACGTGCTTTCAATATGCCTAATTATTATACATTTCCAAAATTCTATTGTAAGTTTGGGTAATAGCAGTAATTATGGATCCTCTGACGGCTTTTTCATCTAAAGTGTTCATTCCCACTATTGACGATCCTTTTGGAGAGCAAACATTTAAACGAAGTTTGGCATAATCAACATCATTTTCATGCAAAGAAAGTTTGGCACAACCGAGAAAAAGTTGATCAATTAATTTTTTTGAATCTTTTTGGCTAAAACCAAGACGAATAGCCGCTTCTTGCATTGCTTCTTGGAAATAAAACACAAAAGCAGGACCACTGCCAAACAAAGCTGAAAATTGAGGAAAATCACTTTCCTTTAAAACTGTTGTCATGGAAAACTTTGAAAAATCATCAACTATTTTATCCTTTAATGATTTTGTCAACTTTTCGTCATCTAAACATATGGCACAGCAAGCACAACCGACAATGGCGGGCGTATTTGGCATAATGGTTATAACAGGACAAACATCATTAATCATATTTTTTATTTTTTCAATGCTTATTCCGGCTGCCATGGAAACAATTATTTTATTCTCATTTAAGGCAGGTAGAATTTTTAAAATTGTCTTTTCAACTGCATAGGGTTTTACGCCGATTAAAATAATGTCAGCCTCTTTTACAACTTCAAGTTCATCATAACATATTTTCATATTATGAGCTTCATGTAATTTTTCTAATTTATCAATATTGTGATCATAACCGACTATTTTACAATTTTCTATTTGAGCAAGTCCGGCAATAACTGCCCCGCCCATATTCCCACAACCAATAGCACCATACATCATAACTTATCCTCATCATTTATTTATAATTTATTTTTACAAAATTAATCAATGCTTTCTTAACCATTAAAATAAACATTGGCAGGTGCATAAGTAAAATCATGATTTAAAATAAGATCTGATTTATACATTTGCAAGTCCCTTGCCATGTTAATAATATAGTTATAAGTACTTCTGGCAGGTCCTGAACCTATACTAAGCCTTGTTACTCCGGCATTTTGTATTTCTGCAATATCTTTTGTGGCAGGTGTCAATAAAATATTTATTGGTGCACAAACTTCTTTTGCCAGAATTTTTATATCTTGTAAAGGAACCGCTCCCGGAAAAAATACACAATCTGCACCGGCTTCCACAAAAGCATTTGCTCTTTCAATTGCTATTTTTAATCTTGTGCTTTCATCACCAACCCCATGCCAATAGGTACAAGTTCTGGCATTCAGCACAAAATCCAAATCATAATCTTTCTTCAATTCACTGACTACTCTAAGTTTTTCCAAAAAGAACTGTAAATCATCAAGGCTTTTATCCTGTTTCCCATCTTCAATATTAAAACCAACGGCTCCTATATCCAAAAGTTTGGCAACATTTAATTTTACCAAGTCCAAATTATCTGAAAAGCCCCTTTCAATATCAACACTGACAGGAATTTTTACTCTTTTAGTCATAAGGGAAACAACTAAAATAATATCATTAATATCAATATGTTGTCCATCAGGATAACCCAAGGCAAGTGCCATACCTTGGCTTGATGTTCCTATTGCTTTAAAATTTTCTTTTTCAAAAACATAGGCTGAACCAACATTCCAAGCATTGGCAAGAATAAAAAATTCCCTGTCTTTATGTAATTTCATAAAATCATAGGCCAATTTTTTTTGTTCTTCAAAAATCATATTTACCACCTTATTATTTTTAGATAAGTTAAAACCTCTGCCCACATAATGTTCAGAGGTTTTAATTTTACTTAAAAATATTTTATAATCAAGAATTTATAATAAATTTTATTTTTTCAAATCAGTCTTTGCTCAAAAGCTTATTTGAGTACTCAGTTTCATAATCAATCAAAGCCTTTCCTACAACCTTGCTTAATGCAAAAAGAGCTATTAAGTTGGGTAGAACCATAATTCCATTAAACATATCGGCTAGTTCCCAAACAAGTTCAACCTTAAGAACCGAACCCAAGACTAAAAATCCCAAGACTATGATTCGGTAAGGCAGAACACCCTTTGAACCAAAGAGGAATTTAATATTTTGTTCTCCAAAAAATCCCCAACTTAAGATGGTTGAAGAGGCAAAGAAGAACATACATACGGCAACAAAGGTTTGGCCTGAAGTTCCCAGTCCTATTGCAAAAGCATTTTGTGTAAGTGCTATGCCTTTTTGCACAGAATCCGGATCTGTTCCAAGGGCGCCTGTCATTAAAATTACTAAAGCTGTCATGGTCAAAACAATAAATGTATCAAAAAATACACCAATAACAGCAACAAAGCCTTGTTGAGCCGGATTTTTCACCTTTGCCATGGCATGGGCATGGGGGGTTGATCCCATACCGGCTTCATTGGAAAATAAACCTCTGGCCACACCATATCGAATGGCTTCTTTAATACTGGCACCAATCACACCACCGGTTGCGGCAACAGGGTCAAAAGCACCAACAAAAATCATTTTAAAAGCAGGTAAAATCATATCTAAATGGCTAAATACAATATAAAATCCACCAATCAAATAAAGTACGGCCATGAAGGGAACAATTTTTTCTGTGGTTGCAGCTAAACGACTAAGTCCGCCCAAGAAAATAAATCCAATGAAAGCCGCCACAACAAGACCTACAGCCACAGGCGGTATTTCATAGGCAGAGTGAAATGCATCGGCAATGGAATTTGCTTGTACCATATTGCCTATAAAGCCAAGAGCCATTATAATAGCAATGGCAAAAAATCCGGCCAGAGCTTTACTGCCAAGACCATTGGAAATATAGTAGGCAGGGCCACCAATAATTGAACCTGTATCATCTTTTGTTTTATAAACTTGGGCAAGAACTGCTTCGGCAAAAATTGTTGCCATACCAAAAAAGGCTGCGATCCACATCCAAAAAATGGCTCCGGGTCCACCCAAGGCAATGGCAGTTGCCGCTCCGGCCAAATTACCTGTTCCAACTTGAGCCGCTATGGCAGTTGCCAAGGATTGGAATGAAGTCATTCCGTCTTTACCTGCCTTATTGCCACTAAAGGAAATATTTGAAAAAGTATATTTTATCGCCCGTCCAAAACGTCGTATTTGGACAAAATTTAATTTTAATGTAAAAAATATCCCTGCTCCGACCAATAGGGGAATTAGGCAATAAACTCCCCATAAAACACTGTTAATGTCTTTAACAATACTTGTCAATGCGTCCATAAAAATACCTCTTAATTTATTTTTCTAAATTAAAAAAAATAGTTCAATCATGGAACTATTTTTTCTACCTTATTAAAAAGTCATCTTGCCTTCAAATAATTCTTTATGGACGCCTAAAATTAATTCAGGCTACCAAAGTTTTTATTCGGTCAGCATACAATGTATATAAAAAGGTCTAATTGATTAGTCAACAAAAAAATAATATTCACAAAATTCAATACACGTCAATCCGTTTTTGTATTTTTTGAGGAGGAAAACCACGTTTTTTGAAATATTCCACGACGCCTGACGGCCACGTGATTCCGGATTGAGGGGGGAAACCCCATTTTTTTGAAAAAAATGAGT
>CAYJGE010000110.1:0-10244 GCA_964369835.1 uncultured Mailhella sp. | reverse complement strand
CCCAGCTTATGTCGAACAAAGTGAGACTAAGCGTTATGGATTGATTCAAAAAAATTGGGTTTCCCCCCTCAATCCGGAATAACGTTACCTCAACCCGAAATCAAGTGCCCCAAATAAAAATTAAGCCAAAGCCATTAAAGCATAAGTCAACTGTGCTGTTATGAAGTCTGAAACAAAACTATTTTCCTTTGGAGCCAGTTCCACCACATCAAATCCAATTAAATTTCTATTTTTTAAAGCCATTTTAGCCAAATTTAATGATTGATACCATTTTAACCCACCTGCAACAGGTGTCCCTGTATCGGGTATGATTGAAGGGTCAAGCCCGTCCACATCAAAAGTAATGAAAATATTTTCAGGAAAATCATCTGGAACCAAGTTTGCAGGCAAAGGATTTTCATCTAAATACTCAGCATCATAACTGATTACATTGTACTTTTTTCTGGCTTCATACTCTTCAAGACAAAAAGCTCTGTTACCAAGCTGAATTAATGGCAATCCAAGGTCAGCAACAGCCCTACGCATAACACAGGCATGACTCCAAATTGAGTCTGAATAGGAATCCCTGAGGTCGGCATGGGCATCATATTGGACTATTCCAAACTTTCCATATTTTTCTTTCAGAGCTTTTAAGACTCCAAAGGTGATAGAATGTTCACCACCAAGCAAGATGGGAAATTTGTTGATGGACAGAATTTTCTTGGTAGTTTGATAAATTCTTTCTAAAATTTCCTCTGCTTCCCCTTGGCAATCAATGGGACAGTGGGTAAAAATACCCCTTTCACCCGGTGAAGTTTTGCCATTAAATAGCTCCAACTGGTTTGAGGCATCTAAAATAGCTTGTGGCCCTTTGCTTGTTCCTTTGCCATAACTGACACTTGCTTCGTATGGCACAGGCACTATGTGAAAAAAACAGTCCTCTGCTTGTCTTTGTTCTACTTCCGAGTCTAAAAATCTTAAATAATATTCTTGCATAATTTTTATATCTTCTATTTAAATTATTAGTTGATTTTACTTTGCAATATTCCCCATCAATAACATGCTTACATAACATGCTCATACGGGCGAGCATAAAAGGAAAAAATATTTTAAATTTTTATTACAATAACAAGAAATTTAAAATATACCTTGTATAATTTATTTTGTAAAATCAGCCAAAATTTTGGCTATCATTTCTAAACAAGCTTCATCATCTTCCTTAGCTTTTTTCACAACTTCCAAAATTTTTTCTTGATAAATGGGTTGAGCCATTCCTAAAATATGAACAGCTTTATAACAAGAAACTCGAAGAGGAGCATGGTCACAAAAATTATTATCGCTATCCATATCATAAATATATGAAATAAGGATATTATGATAAATTTTAGCAAGCCCCGCCGATTGGGCAAGGGTTTGCCCAAAAGCCTCGGGAATACCCCAACCAATATTCCCCGATTCCTCATTCATGTGCCAAATAAATCGCCTGACACAAATTTGAGCTTGTTCCTTATCTTCCAAAAAAAGTTTAGCAATTCTGTTTCCGATTGCATAGGCTGCCCTGTCTGCAATTATTCCACTTTGTGGCAAACAGGCAAAAAGAGCGTTAATTACTTCCATTAAACTTGAATTTTCCAGTTCTGAGGGCAAGAAATTTTCTTCGCTCCAGCCTGAATTTTCCAGCCAAGACCTTATTATTTTTTTATTATGTTTAAATACTGCCATTTTTTTCTCATTTTTCTTTATTGTACATGGATTTTAATATGAAAAATTAAATATATACTAATTTAACTTGATACCTAACAAGATGAAACATATAATCTTTTTTTACTAAAATTATAGTCCATTTTACTATCACGTCAATCCGTTTTTGTGTTTTTTGAGGGGGAAACCACATTTTTTTGAAAAATTCCACGACACCTGACGGCTGGGCGAGTTTTTCCCCCTCAAACGTAAGCAATCACTTCCCTCTTTCCTTAAAAAACAAATTTTTCTAACATAGTGTTTTATAAATGTTTTTAAAAAAAACTTTTAAAATAATTAATTTTTTTTTGAAAGTAAATTTCACAAGCGGATTGACGTGATTTTACTATAGACTTAAAGATATACGAACGTAAAAAATTAGTCAAATTCAATTCCACATAAATCCAAAGCTAATATAGGCATTCCGCCTTTCAAAAACAACAATTATGACATGATTTTTGTTTTTAGACATTAAATAAAACATTAATAAATCAAAATGGTTATATTTTTATTTAACAAAATATTTTTTCAGGAAGGGGGGAAGCGATTGCTTACGTTTGAGGGGGAAAAACTCACCCAGCTTATGTCGAACAAAGTGAGACTAAGCGTTATGGATTGATTCAAAAAATTGGGTTTCCCCTCTCAATCCGAAATCATGTGAATATAAACGAGGTTTTTATGGATTTTATACAATTAAAAGACAGTTATCATTTTAGCAGTGATGCCATTTTACTTGCTGAATTTATAAACCAAAGGATAGTTAAAAATTTATTTGAAAAAAAAAGACATATAAAACCCCCTTTTTTAATGTTAGATGTGGGCTGTGGTTGCGGAGTGATTGGTTTACTGGTTTTAGAATTTGTAAAAAAAAATTATCCTGAAATTTTAGACAATGTTTTTATGCTTGGAATTGATAAAAATAAAGATTTGGTTGACATTGCCAAGCAAAATGCAGAAAAATTTGGTTTATCCAAACAATATCAAGCAATTACTTTGGATATTGAATTATTCAATGCCAAAAAACAAGAAAAAAACTTAGTTCAGGAATGGGCTTTTACAAAAATTGAACCTTATTTAACAAATAAATCTGATGGCGGCATTTTTAAAAATCCACGTTTTTTTGATGTGATAATGACAAATCCTCCATGGTATCTTGAAAATTCAGGCATTAATAGTCAGGCAGAAAACAGAAAAAATGCCCTGTTTGGGAATGAAAACACCTTGAAAAACTTCATAAATTTTTCTTATATTTTTATCAAACATCATAGATATTTATATATGGTAGGGCGAGCTATGCACTTAATACGCTATTTACACAATTTGCCAAAATCATTACAATGTTTAACTGTACAAAACATACATGCTCAAAAACAAAAAAATGCAACTTTTTTCCTACTTGAAACTTGTTTCCAAAGCAAGGCTGATTTAATTGTTGCACCTCCAATTTTTTTGCAATGATTTAAAATTTCAATAGATTAAATTTATAAGGGTAATAATATGCCATGTTCTTTTCTTTTTGTGCCACGAATGCAAGATGCACTTTCAAATTGCTTTATTAATTTAAACCAAATAAATCAAAATAAATTTAAAATTAATTTTTGTTATTTTAATCCTATGGGGCATGAAAAGGAAAAATATTCGTGGCTTGCCTCTCCTGAATTTTTATTATCTAAAGCCAAAGCAAGAGAGTTTTCAACTCAGTTACAAGAAGCAATTGTCAATCAACCAGATAATATTGTTACACAAAAATATCTATCTGAATATAATGAAGAAAGTGAATTGGCAAAAGAAAATTTATCGACTTTGGAACAAATGGAATTGGAACAATTTTCATTAAATAATTTTTCAAATCAAGTTCAAATCGAAGATATGAATGAACAAATAAATCCATTGATTTTGGCTCAACAAGTTCTTTTATTGGAACAAATTCAAGAAAAACAAGTTATGGATTTATATATTCTTGAACAAAAAATTCTTGAACAAAATACTAATGTGCAAGAAATGGTTAATAATTCCCATGAAAAAAAAATGTTAACCGAAGATATGGATTTTGATTTTTATGAAGATTTTGAAAAAAATTCAACCAATATTCAGCCAAACTTCAAAACTTTAAACGGTAATAGCAAGACATATAAGGAAAACATATTAAAGTTTGATTGGCAAATAGATGATGTATTAGCTCTTGAATACCCCAATTCTTGGCAAAAAATTTTCATATCTCAATTAAATTTTATTCAGAGCGATGTTTTTTTTATAATCAATGATAAAAAAATGGGGCTTGATTTGCTGAATTTGACAAAATCAATTCAAGACATTAAATTTATAAAAAATATATGTGATGAAATTTTTGAAAATAAGGATTTGGTATTTTTTCAAAATTTTTGTAAAAATCAAAATTTAAATTTTTCTCTTTTGGAAATTCCCTTGGAATTAATTAGTAAGAAATACTCCTTGACAATAAAGGAAAACAAGAAATTATCCTTCCTTATTTTTGATAAAATTTTACAATAAAATCAGTATAATTACCATTTTTTATAAATAATTTTTTTTAAAAAATGATTTTAATTAAAAAATATTCAGTTCAATGGTGGCAGTAAATTAAAAACAGTAGAGGTTCCTATGCTAGAAGATGACAAGGTTTGTGTAAAATTTCAAAATCTGACTGACTTGTTTTATAAACAATATAAAGGAATACCAAAGGGAATTATTTTTGATTGTGATGGAGTGCTTATTGATTCGGTTGAAGCCAATATGTTATTTTACAATACATTAAGACAAAGACTTGAACTTCCGGAATTAAATGCCGAACAACGTGAATTTTGTCAAATGAGTACAGTCGCACAGTCGTTTAATTATATTATTCCCAAAAATTTAATTAGCCAAATTCCTGTTATAATGAAAGATTTTTCCTATGCCAAGGAAATTGAGCCTCTTATTACAATTTCACAAAACCTATTGCCTTTTTTGAACAAATTTAAGGATTTTTGTAAAATGGGAGTGCATACCAATCGCATGAGCAACATAGATCCAATGCTTGAACGTTTGGGCATGGGAAATATTTTTAACCCTATTATTACAGTCGAAAGAGCGGAAGCCAAGCCAAGCCCTGACGGAACATTGCAAATTTTAACCCAGTGGAATATTGAAGCCAAGGACGCCCTATTTATTGGCGACAGTAAAGCCGACCAGCAAGCTGCCAAAGCCGCTAATGTTCCATTTCTTTCCTATAGAAACCCGAATATTGCAGATGAAGGTATTTGCTGTAATTTCAGTGAGTTGACTGAGGCTTTTGATTTGATTTTAGAGAAATAAAACTCGGCTAAATTTGGAAATATGAAATTATTTCAAAAACTTTTATACTTATTATTCTCATAATTTTCTTTGGGGAAAAACCCTGGCCATATCGAAAAAAACGAGATTGGCGTCATGGGATTTTCAAAATGGGATTTTCAAAATGGGATTTTCAAAATGGGATTTTCAAAATGGGATTTTCAAAAAAGTTTTCCCCAAAAAAAATTAATCAGTGCTTCCTTAACAAATTATTCAGCATTTCCTTAAATAAAGCAATTTTTTAGCCAATCGGGTACTTTTACCGGTTTCCCATCTTTATTTACGCAGGCATGCACAGTAAACCCGGTGGCTAAAATTTGTTTTCTTTCTTCATCATACATGGTATAAGAAAATTTAAATGATGCATTTTTCCATTCTGTAATATCTAATTTTATTTGCAGAAGATCATCATAATGGGCGGGTTTTTTATAACGGCAATACATTTCTGTAACAGGCAAAATAATGCCTCTTTCTTCAATTTCTTTGTAGGGTAAACCAAGTTCTCTGCAAAACTTACCCCTTGCTCTTTCAAAAATATGAGCAAATTCAGCATAATAAAGAACAGCCATTGCATCAGTCTCACCATAGGAAACTCTATGTTCATAAAAAATATCATTTTTAGTATTCATAAATAATTATAACCTCTTTTTTTGATAATAATTTTTTAACTTATAGTATTTTAAGTTGACATCACTAATGTCAACTTTTTGAAAGCACACTTGCTTCGGCACTTAACAGTGTAATAAAATTATACTTATGCCTACGCAGTGGTCGCCTGCTATCGCAGTCGACAATAGTAATTTCATCTGAAATTACTATATTTTATAAATTTTAGCAATCTAAACAATTCAAGCTAAAAAAATAAATTTTAACTAAAATAGAAAAGGTTTGAGATGGAAAGTTTTTTATCGGTTCAAGAAGATACTTTGCTTATTGATGTTGGCAGTGGAACACAAGATGTTTTATACGCCAAAGCAGGTACAAATTTTGAAAATTGGCCAAGTTTTATTTTACCCTCACCGGCCAAACTTGTTGCCAAAAAAATTTCTAAAGCTACTTTGGAAAATAAGACAATATTTTTAAATGGAACAATCATGGGGGGTGGTTTTTTTGGATCAGTTAAAAATCATCTTGCCAAAGGTTTATCCATTAAGGCAGACCAAGAAGCAGCCTATTCTCTTTATGATGATTTATCCAGAGTTAAGGACATGGGTATTGAAATTGTAGATGAAAATTTTAAAAATTCTGAAACTTATGAAAGCTGTCAGGAAGTAATTTTGACAGATTTTTCAAAAAATTTTTGGACAGATTTTTTAGCAAAAATAGACTTAAATTTGCCAAAAAAAATCATAATTGCCGCTCAAGACCATGGGGTACACGAAAATGTCGGAAATCGCGAAGGAAGATTTTTACTTTTTAAAAAATTAATTCAAGAAAACAGCAATCCATTTAATTGGATATTTAAAACTGTGCCAAAAACCTATACCAGATTAAAAGCAATTCAAAAATATTCCGGTGCAGAATTTGTTACAGATACTGCAATTGCCGCCTTGCTTGGGCTTCTTTCGGTTCCTGAAATTAAAGCTCGCTCGGAACGAGAAGGAATTACAATTGTTAATATTGGAAACAGTCATACAATTGCTTTTTTGTATTTTCAAGAACAAGTCTTTGGAATTTATGAACATCATACAACCATGCTTACAAAACAAAACTTGGCAAAAGATTTGGAAGAGTTTAGATTGGGCTGGTTACCGGATGAGAGTGTCAGGCAAAATGGAGGGCATGGCTGTGTAATTACTGGCGATCTGGCTGTGGCGGAAGGTTTTCGTCCTACCTATATTATTGGTCCAAAACGCAATGATTTTATAGGTTTGGGACAAATGATTTCAACTCATGGGAATATGATGCTTGCCGGTGCCTTTGGCCTACTTTATGCCGCAAAAACTAATGAAAACACTGATTAAAGCCTGAAAAGTTTTAAAACAAACTTAAGGAAATGCTTATTTATTTTATTTGAGTAAAACTTTTCCAAAAAAAATAGAAATTAAATTTAGCCAATAAAGAATTGCAAGATTTTGTTGATATGTGTATACTCTTTTATGGAAGCAGAGATTAATTTTTTCTTTAAAATATTTATGCAAAGGTCTTTATAAGACCATAATTAGCTTTTTGAAAACAGGTGGTAATTTTATGTTATTGGACAATCAATTACAAGATATTTTTAAAAACTGTAAAAGCATTGCCATTGTGGGAGCAAAAGATAATCCGGGTCTTGCTGTGGAACATGTGGGGCGATATTTAATTTCTCAAAATTATAAAGTTATTCCCATTCATCCTGTAAGAAAAAGTGCCTATGGAATACCATGTTATAAATCCTTGCTTGATTTACAGGAAGCACCTGATATTGTATGTTTATTTAGAAATTCGGAAGCCTGTGCCATTCACGCCAAGGAAATTTTATCTACCCATTGGCGTCCCAAAGTTTTTTGGATGCAACTTGGAATAATTAGTGAAGAGGCAGGAATATTAATGGCAAATGAAAAAATCACTGTGGTTCAAGATGCCTGTATTGAGGTTGAACACAGACGGATTATGAAACATTTTTAGGTATTGTAATGTCAGAACGAAGTTTTAATTGTAAAATGTGTGGACATTGTTGTTATGGTAGGGGTGGAATAATAGTTGCCAAAAAAGATTTAAAAAGATTGGCAAGTTATTTTAAACTTGAAGAAGAAGTTTTTCTGGAAAAATATACCGAAAATATTAATCATAAACCTTGTATCATTATCAAAGAAGATAATTATTGTTATTTTTTTGAGCAAGGCAGGGGCTGTGTCATACATGAAGCAAGACCTGATATTTGCCGTGCATGGCCATATTTTAGAGGTAATTTAATTGATTTTATTAGTTTTGAAATGGCAAAAATTGATTGCAAGGGAATAAATAAGGAAATTGAGCATAAAATTTTTGCAACAGATGGTTTTGCCTATTTAAAAGACAATCAATTGCTTGGTTCAGATCCTAAAAGCGATGCAAGGGCTTTAATCATACAAGAACACGAATTACCTAAAAAATAATTGGATCATACTAAAAAAGTTAAAATCAACTTTTCAGTATGGACTAAGTTAAAAACACACTCTAGACGGAGTATTATGTTTAAAAATGGCAGATTCCAAACTACCACTAAATATATGCTATAAAAATTTAAAATTATCAAAAGATGCCGGCATGGAAGAAGTAAAACAAGCTTATCGTAAGCTTGCTCTTCGCATGCACCCTGACCTTAATCCCAATAATCCAAAGGCTCATCAAAATTTTCAAGTAATTAATGAATCTTATGCCACAATTATCAGTCATTTATCCGAAGAGGGTAAAAGAAAAGAACAAACTATTAATGCCAAAAAAGAAAAAAATGAAGCTCTGAAAAAAAAGGCACAAGAAGCAGAAAGAATAAGAAAAGAAAGAATTGCCCAAAAAGAAAAAGAAAGAGAAGAACGTCTTGAAAGAGAAAGAAAACTTGATAACATAAAAAGAGAAAAAGAAAAAGAAAGACGTGAGCAACTTGAAAGGGAAAGAATAAGGGAAAGAATGGCAAGAGCCGAAGCTGCCAGAAAAGAAAAATCAGCTGCCGACGAAGCCGAAATGCAAAAAAGTGATGCCTTACACAAACAAAGAATTATTGACTACATGCAATCTGAAATGGATAAAAACTCAAAGCAAAATGTCAAACAATTTACCACAGCATATTCCAAAAACGGAACTCCTATTGTAGAAAATGTTTTTGAAAATGATATAAATTTTCATGAAACCAATGCCAAAGAACAACAAGATTTTAATAAAATTTTCCAAAAAAATAAAAGCAAGGAACAAATTTTGCAAGAACTTTTGGAAGATGAATCGGCTCAAAAAGTATATAAAGATATTTATGAAGAATTATCCAAAAAAATTAATTCAAATGATCCCACAATCAATATAGACAACAGTAATCTCAAAACCAATACAAGTGAAAAAAATACAAGTGAAAAAAATCCAAATACCGAAAAACAAGAATCGGTTTTGCATCATGTATTGGAGCATACAGAACAAATTACCAGTGGGATTAAACAAGGTGTATCTAGTTGGCTAAAAAGTCAAATAGATGAAGAAATGGAACTTTTTTTTCCTGCTGCAAAATTGGTGGCCGGTGCAAGAATTAGATTGCAAATCAAGGAAGGTTGGTCAAGGCAATTACAAACCCTTGAAGTTACATTGCCTCCTGATTTTAAACCCGGAAAGCCTATGCGATTAAAAGGAATGGGAAAAAAAATTGGCAAATGGAAAGGTGATTTATATTTAAAATTACAAATTCGTTAAGGGAGTATTGGATGAATATTTTAATTTTTGGCCCAAACGGGAGTGGAAAAGGCACACAGGGCGATTTGCTCATGGATAAATTTGGTGTTTCTCATATTGAATCCGGAGCTGTGTTTCGTAAACATATAGGACAAGGCACAGAACTTGGTATGAAAGCTAAAGGTTATATTGATAAAGGTGACCTTGTACCTGATGAAATTACTATACCAATGATTTTGGAAATTTTAAAGGAACAAGGTGATAAAGGTTGGCTTTTAGACGGTTTTCCAAGAAATACAGAACAAGCTAAAAAACTACAGGAAGCTCTTGTTGCCGCCAATATGAATTTAGATTATGTTGTTGAAATTATTCTTGATAGAAAAATTGCAAGAGACAGAATAATGGGCCGCAGACTCTGTGCTAAAAATAATAATCATCCCAATAATATAAATATTGACGCTATCAAACCCCAAGGTGATGAGTGTAGAGTATGTGGTGCAGCTCTCAGTGCAAGAGCCGATGATCAAAATTTAGATGCAATCAATAAACGTCATGATATTTATTATGATACAAATAACGGAACCTTGGCCGCTGCCTATTATTTTAAAAACATAACAGAAAATAGCCCAACAATTTATATTGAAATTGACGGAAGCAAAAGTATTACCGAAACCAAAGAAGCTTTGCTTAGCAAACTAGAAAATAATTGATTAAACTTTGGCTAACACAGCATTTAGCTAATTTAAACATGAAGGGTAAACATTTTTTAGATGTTTACCCTTTTTTGTGAGCGAGTGAAACTCTTATCTAGACCTACTCCCCATTGTTAGGACAGGTAAGTTGGCAAATTAAGAATGTATGTT
>CAYJGE010000109.1:0-10309 GCA_964369835.1 uncultured Mailhella sp. | reverse complement strand
TGCACTTCAATGTCGCCATGCTCCAATGAAGTGTTTAGGGCATTTCAGGACAATTCTTTTCCAAAAATGCCCTAATTGCAAAATCTCAGATATGTTGATGAATACAAGATATCTGAGATTTTTTTATTTTGCAATATGGGGCTTATTGGATGGTTACCGTTAACCGAAAAAAAATTAAAGTTTTGAAAATTTCATTTCTTGCTAAACTAAGTTATAAAGTATACAAAGAATATGGGTTAGCCTCTGAGAGTTCTATTTCAATAGTCTTTGGGAGGTGCTTTATGAAGCAATTTCTAATGAGCTTAATCATTAACGTTCTTGCAAATTTAATTGCATACGTTTTTGTAAACTTTATATTTTAAAATATAAAATAAACTAAGGCTCATTAAAGGAGTTAGCCACCGTAATCCGCAATTTACAGTGGCTAAAATACTTCTTTGATGTAATAACCATTAACAATACATCAGGGGTTTAACCCAAGGGTAGCAAGTAGTTCGCGCTCTTGCTACCCTCTTTATTAAAATAAGTTGACTTTGTTAAAATGTCAAGTTTAATGAAACCTACGGACAATAAATTGTGCAGAGCTTTCTATTAATATTAAGCAACCCCCCATTAAAACTTATAACTAAATGTAATTGCGCCGCCGTGTTTATTTTCTTCTTCGCCGTAGGAACTATCATAGTCAAGTTTTAGGGAGAAGTTTTTATAGTCATAGGTTAAGCCGACAGAAGCATTAACCGTGGTACGGTTTGGGGTGGTTTCGGCGCTATAGCGTGTGCCAAAGGTGGTGGTTGTGGATTTTATGGGATTGCCTGTCAAGTTTTGTTGAATACCCACAGAAACAAAGGGGCTTAGTTTGGAAAATTCGTTCAATTCATAAATTCCAAGCCAGCGAAGCCCAATGGTGCCATATAAAGCACTATAATTGACAGCATCATTATAAATATTATAGAAAGAACCGCCATTATTCCATTTAATATCATAATCGCTCGTATAGGTATAGATATAATTTAGCCCGATTTGCGGAGCCAGCACATTGTTATCATTGATTTTCCACATATAACCTGTGCTGAGTGAAGCTGAAAAAGCAGAACCGCTGTTTGAATTTGAAGCTTTAAAAATACTTGAGCTATAATCGCTGTCCGTTTGGTTAATAGTGCCTGTGAGGCTTGCGCTGACATACCATGCAGGTGTGATATTATAGGTGCCGTTTATGCCAAAGGAAGCGGAAAAAATATCGGAATTTGTATCAAGGCTTGTGGAATGGCTGTCGGTATAGCCCAAATCAAAATGAGCACCGAGGGAAAGGCTTTCATTTATCTGCTTTGAAATTCCGCCTGCAATGCCGAAATTATTGCTGTGTCCGTTACTGTCATGGCGTGAAGAATGACTGCCATAGGGGCTGACATGGACAGACCATTGTGAGGGATTGGCATTTGCCATGGCAGAATCTTCATAGGGTGAACCTGTGCCGGAGCCTGAGATTGTTATATTTACAACTTGGTCTGAGCTTGAGCTTGTGCTTGTGCTTGTGCCTTGGCTTGTGCTTGTGCTTGTGCCTTGGCTTGTGCTTGTGCTTGTGCTTGGGAGGGGTAAATCTAAATCTAAGACACCACCTGTAAATTCTTTGTCAGTCAGTCCTGCTACAGATCTAAATTCAGCACCATCTTCATTTTTAAAAATAAGATGCCTGCTATAATCCAGTTCGTAAAAAGTATATGTCTCACCGTCTATATGGACATAAGCTCCTTTAAAGTTCGCCCCTGTCACGATCGCCGAATTAAATTTCACCCCTGTCAAATCTACTCCTGAAAAATTCATACCACTCAAGTCTTTCCCCCTCAAGTCCGCCCCTACAAGCAATTTTTTTTCATTTTCTGAGAGAGTGTCTTTGTTTCTGAGTTTTTGAAGTACATCATCGAGGGTTGTGGCTTCGCCTTCTGGGCTATCGGCTTTTTCGAATTCGGCTTGTAAGCTTTCTAAGTCTATTTCTTCGCCTATTTCCTCACCTGTTTCAAAGCTCGCTATTGTAGGCGCAAGAAAATCAGCCATTACCCCATGAGCATTGTTATTATCTAGGCGTAGATTACTATTTAGCTGAATCTCTGTGAGTTGCATTAGTTGTAGAGTGACAACATTGTTTATTGCCTTAACATTTTGGGTTAATGTGATTGTTTGATTCAGAACATCATTAGGAACACCGCCCAAAGTGGCTGTGAGCGTTTCCACGGTTTCAACACTTGTTATTGCTCCCGAAGTTGTGCTTCCATCTACATTATTTATAAAAGTAAGCATTTCATAGGGTTCGCCTAGTTTAGTGTTTACATCTGCACGAGCAATAATAGTCGTATTGTCAAAATTCAATGTAGCACCAGCATTAACAACAAAAGGCGCATGATTTTCTTTCAAATCAAGGGCATATTTTTGAATATTTGCTGTGCCGCCAGTCACATGGACTTCGGCTATATCAGTTCCTGACAAGTTCATAATGCCTGTATGAGTGATATTTGCAGTGCCAGTACCTACATCTATACCATAGGCATAATTTTTTGCTGTAATGTTCATAGTACCTGATGAAGTGATGTTATATGTGCCATTACCTGCAACAGAAATACCAAAGGAATCAATATCAGAA
This sequence comes from uncultured Mailhella sp., assembly GCA_964369835.1. GTDB lineage: Bacteria > Desulfobacterota > Desulfovibrionia > Desulfovibrionales > Desulfovibrionaceae > Taurinivorans. Next base: position 7,674 of record CAYJGE010000109.1, on the reverse strand, counting down.
GATGTTATGTTCATGTCACCGCTATTATTTATATTAAAGGTTTTGTCGGTAATACCGGTTTCTGGGAAAACCGCTATACCGTACACTTGACCTGTAGAATTAATATTTATTGTGCCTGCATTGATTGCTGTGCCGCCTACTGGATTGAGTTGCATGGCAGTTGACTCATTATTAATAGTAATTGTTCCATTATTTGTGAGAGTTGGGTCTGTAGGCGTGGCTTCCATTGGCGAAGTAAGAGTTGTACCCTTAGGATTTATTATGGTATTAGCACTTGCAGGGTTAAATCCTATGGCAGAAATACATAGGGTGGCTAGAGCCAATGAACCAAAAGTGTTTAATAGATTGCATTTTTTAAGAACAGCTCTATAACGATTTTTCAAATTTGATAGGGCATTTTTTGATTGCATGACTTACCTCGCATGATATGGTATTTTGAATAGATTATTGATGAATTAAAATTTTTATAAATTATAGTAATTCAGATTGTGATAAATAGCAAGGAAAAGTAAAGAATGGGATTTAAGTTCTCGATTTAGCGAGGAGATTGTTTAAAGTTCCCGATTGTACGCCAAGATTGCCACACTCGCTTCGCTCGTTCGCACAGCATTTTAAGTTTTTATTTTCGTTAACCGATAGATTTAATTTCAGTCAATTTGATTTACTTTCGTTAACCGATAGATTTAAGTCTGTGATATATCATGAAAAAAAATTACAATTGCGAGGAGGTGCGAAGCGCTCTTGCTCATAGGGGTGGCAATCCACATGATATAATCAACACAGTTAATTTTTACACAAAGTGTAAAAGCAAAGTAAAAAATATATCACTTTCCCCCCTTATACTTTCTTCAAAACATTATAAACCGTTGAAACATTAACCGAATATTCTTCCGCAAGTTTTGTGGGGCTTGTTCCGTCCTCATGTTGTTTACGGATTTTTTCTTTATCCTTTGGGGATAACTTTCGGGGACGACCAAGGTGTCGGCCTTCTTTTTTGGCACGTTCAATGCCTTCTTGTTGGCGTTCACGAATAAGATTACGTTCAAACTGGGCAAATGCTCCAAGGATTTGAAAAAGCAGTTCTTGCATGGCCATAAGCTTATTTCCGGAAGAGTTATTGCCAAAAGAGATATTTTCAGAATGAAAAATAACGATTATACCTCGTTTGGTCAGCTCTTGAACTATGGTTTGAAGCTCAACAAGGTTGCGTGCAAGGCGATCAATGCTATGAACATGCAAAGTATCGCCCTCACGCAAATAAGACAAGCAGTCGGCAAGTGCAGGACGATGTGGCTTGCTTGAGCTTATTTTGTCCTCAAAAACCTTATCAAGCGAGACATTTTCAAGTTGCCTTGCCGTGTTTTGGCTTTCTGTGCTTACTCTTATGTATCCGATGTTTGCCATTATAACCTCAGATTGACTGTATTTTATTATTATATATCGTGATTTTTCTTGCTATAACCAGAAAGATCTTTACATGTTCATTTTTTGTTATTGAGTTGATTATTAACTCAACAGTATTGATGTAACTGTCTTTTTCTATTATGGTATTCATCTGTGTGGTCTTTTTATAGCAGTATAGAAATTATAAACTTATTGCCAATATCTTTCGTTAAGGTATTCTAATAAATCTTTATATATTGTTTTGTTGATTTGAGCTAACAAGATTTGTGGAGAAATAATTCTATATTTGTTTTGATCTTTTATACAGCCACGCCATGTATCCTCCAAGTTTTTTGAAGTTACCGGGTATTTTTTGGACAATAAGTTTGAATTTTCGACAGGTATTACATGAAGATGTAAAAATCTATTCGCTTGGATTACTTCTTTTGTTTTATTTGCAATAATTTGTTCTGCCCATAATGTTTGTCGCATTAACTGGTAAAATGGTTCGTAAAAATAAATATCTTCATCTTTTCTGGTAAGTTGTTCTGAATTTTGAATTAGAGCACTATATCGGCGTTTTCTGGTGTGTCCTTTTTCACCGAGTGACTTATCTTCATTTGAATACGATTCTACATATTTCCATTCAATAGGAATTAGTACTTTATCGCCATTACTGTCTATAGCATAAACTAAGGCATCAATAGAAGTACAATTACTTCCACGAGTTGTTTGTCTCTCATTTAAATTATCACAACTACTAACAGCTTCAAATTGAATATATGCTGAAAAATCGCCGTCTGTTGTAATAGGAAGGACATCTATCAGACTATCATCAAGCTGTGTAACGAGTGATAGGACAGCTTCTTTGTCATTACGAAGGGGAAACAAGTGATTTAAGCAAGCAAGTTGAGAGGATAGTGGGTGAGGTGTAATACTTCCGCCCCACCATGCAATTTTATTGTACACAAAATAATCTTTTGCACTTTGCAAAATTGGCTTATATAAATTATTATCAGCACTTTGCAAAATAAAGGGGTAACATTTATTCCTAAAAAGTCCTCCACCTTTATCGTCTCCAAAAATGTTACTATTTCCAAATAAGGCTTGAACTCGCTGATATTGTGTGCTTTTAAAATTCATTGTTTTTTCTCTTCTATATCGTCTTAGACTATGTGCAGTAATAATAGCATAGCTATGAGCATTAACAGTTATTTTGCAGTTATCAACTGTAATATACCAATTCTTGCCTTTGCGTTCAAACATTGCTCTATCACTTGAAATTATGTCGTAGCAATACTTCACGACATATTCTACATCAACTTCTAAATTCCGTTTAATTCTATCAAACTCCATTTCAGTGGTATGAAGTTTATCTAGGTTTATGATTAAGTCGTTTGGCATGATAATATTCTTTTGCTTATGAAGACTATGCTCATTTTATTCATCTAATTCAGCACATGCACGTTCAAATTCTTCTTGAGATGGCAAAACTTGTTTCTCTTTATATGGAAAACTTTTCTCAAATTCAACCACTACTTCTTCTGTTACATCTAAGTCTTTTGTAAAGCAAGCAATTCCACTAATATTGTCAAATGCACCGTCATATAGAGGTAAAGCTAAAAGTCCTGTATAAAACTTTCCATCAGCCATAGATATGTTATATTTTTTACCACCAACAAAACCATAAGGTGCATAATGATAAGGGTAACCTAAGGTTAATATTCCTACAAATCCTATTTCTTTTGCTTTTTCAATGGAATGTGTAATCAGTTTTCTGCCTAATCCTTGTCTATGATATTTGGGTGATATGAATACAGGTCCAAAACTTATGGTTTTTAGCGAATTTTTGTTTGGTATTTCAATTTTTGAGTGTGTGTAAAAAATAGCACCCTCTACATTTCCGTCAACTTCGATTACAAAACATAATTCCTTTATAACATCAGGACTTTTTCGCAATTTATTAACTACACAATGCTCATGAGCCCCTGGAAAATATAAATTCCAGAATGCTTCTCTTGCAACTTCTTCTACACATCTAAAATCTTTTTCTTCTTCGTTTCTTATAATAATATTCATTTACCTATCTCCATTCATTATATAAATAATCCTTATTTAGAGTTACTCGACAAAAAACAAACTTGCAAGCTGTTTTCCTTATGCATATTTAGATCAATTATTTTTATTATATATTTTACATTGTTATACCAATATCAAGTGCCGTTTCAACACGCTTTGTTTCTGTTATTTGTATTTCCTGAACTTTCTCAGCCTTAAACGCTTCCAAGGTTTTTGGTGTCCACTCGGAAACGTAGGCTGTATCTTCCTGCATACGTTTGAGTTCTCTAAGTACGGCATTATGGTTATCTCTGGTGAGTTTTAGGTCATCGGCTTGGTTAAAGCCTTTTAATAGTTCATTTTGCACTGTTGGAAGTTCTTGTTTTTCCCTTTGGTGGGTTAGGGTTTCCCTTTGCAGTCTTTGGTCAAATTCTTTTTCTAGGAAATTATCCATTCTTTGAAAAAGTCCTGTAAGGCTGATTTTATCATCATGGGCATAAACGAGGTTATCGCCTGTAAATTCTTGTCCTGATTTATTGGCAAGTGTGAAGCGAAAGCCATCTTTGCCTCCTGTATGAGCAAATTTCATTGCCACGTCAAATCCCCTATAATTTCCAAATTCAACTTTTTTATTGCGATAATTCATCACTTCTTTTGCACCACCTATAAAAAGGTTTTGCATTTCTGCTGAGTTATCACCTGTTAAACGTTTATTATCGGAAGTTATCAGTTCCACTTTTATTTTTTCTTTGCCATTTTCTATGATTTTTTTTGTATTTTTATCACGAAGTTGAATATTTTCATCATAAGAATTTTGAGCAATTTCATAGCGTTTATCAGAATTTTGCAAATATTTAAGTCTGTCCTCAAGTCTATATTTTGAGCGATTATATTGAGAATAAAGGGCTTCGAGTTTGCGTTTTTCTGTGTTTAAATTTACCTCTTGCAATATTAGCGGATTGCCCGACGCTGCCGCTTTCATTTCGGCTGCGTTCGAGGCTTCACTTTGAATGTCATCTATGCTTCTTTGTAAAACATCACCTTTGCGGAATTGTTCAATGGCATTTGCTTTATATTCAATGGTTTGCCACATCCTTGCATCGTAAGTTTGCTTTGTGGCATAGTAGTTAATTTCAACTTCAAAGTTAGGGTCTTTTTCATATAAGCTATTGCCTTGTCTGATGATTCTTCCATTTCGTTGCTCCAGATCTGCACTTCTCCAAGGTGCGTCAAGGTGATGTGCCGAAACCAGACGCTCCTGAACATTCATTCCTGCCCCCATTTTAGAGGTAGAACCTATTAGAATTCTTACACTTCCTTTATTCATATCACTAAAAAGCTTAGCTTTGCGAATATCTGTATTTGCATCATGAATAAAAGCTATTTCTTCGTTTGGTATGCCCTTTGCGATAAGCTTTTTCTTAAGGTCATCATAAACAGAAAATCCATTTCCTGCCAGTCCTGCCAATACTTCGTCCATGTTTATTATCTGTTCAGCTTCATCTTTTTCAACATCGCCAAATTCATTATCTTGAATAATTTCAACTTCTTTACTTGGATTAATGTCTTGACTATGCCCTTTGGGGGTTGATAGGTCGCAAAAAACTAGCTGTGTTCCCCTGTCCGCTATGCTTTCTTCCCAAAGTTCATAAATGCGATTGGCACAAGCATTGACTTTTGAACCTGCAAAGTCCGGGGCTGTCGGGTCGATTAACCTGTAATCAAGCCCTGCTTTTCGGGCATCGTTTGTGATTTTTAATGGATTATCTTCCCTTGGATCTTTGGGTAAATGCTCCATGCGACTAATAATTTCTTCCATATATTTTGCCTGCAAATCAGAACGTTCAACTGTGTGATTATTGGGTTTTCCGTTTTTTATGGAAGGGGTCAGCGAAATTTTGTTTTCTTTTTTGAGCTGTTCATCAATATCTGCCTTTGTTACCACATCGGCAAAAGTGCGATACATGGACAAAAGTTCAGGCACATTTTCAAAATTGGCAAACCTTTCCTTTAATTTGTAATTCACGCCTGTTGAATCAAGTTCCCACTTGTTTGTAATTTTGCCAAAAGTTGAAGCCCAAGCGTCAAAATAATCAATTTCTTTGGCTTTTAACTCATCAAACTGCAAATATCTTTGCATATTATAAACTTCTGCAATGGTATTTGAAATTGGTGTACCTGTCAGAAAATAAACTCCCTTTCCCTCATTTTGCCTTTGTAAATATCTACATTTTACAAACAAATCAAGTGCCTTGGCTGAACCTGCCATATTTCCAAGCCCTGAAACATTCATGGAACTCGAAAAGCTTAGATTTTTAAACTCATGGGCTTCGTCCACAAATAAAGCGTCAACTCCCAAATCTGAAAAGTCAACTCCCCTGTCCTTTTCATTATTTTGCTCCAAAAGTTTTTTAAAACGTTCATTCATGTGTTCTTTTTGCTTTTCAAGCTGTTTAACTGTGCTTTTATTGGCATTTTGAGCTTTGGCATTTTCAAGGGCGTCAATCACGGCGTCAATTTGTTCTTGTAAAATTTCTGTTTGAATATCCTTGGGCATATCAATTTTTTTAAAGGAGGAATGAGCCACAATTACTGCGTCCCAGTTGCCTGTTGCCACTTTTCCAAAAAACCTTTCTCGATTTTCCTTTAAAAAATCTGATTTTTCGGCTACTAAAATATTGGCATCGGGATACAAACGATAAAATTCATCACGCCATTGATAAACCAAATGATTTGGCACAACTACCATGGGTTTTTTATTAAATCCCATTCTTTTTGACTCTTTTATTGTTGCAATTGCGGCTAAGGTCTTTCCTGCTCCGACAACATGGTCAAAAAGTGCCGTTCCCTCTTGAATTGAACGCCAAACCACATCTTTTTGATGTTGGCGAAGTTTTACATTATTGCTTGCTCCCAAAAGTTCAATGTGCGAACCGTCATAATGGGGCGTGACATGGGTATTAAATCTGTCATTGTAAATTTTTGTCAAATTTCCACGGCGGTCATCATTTTCCCATATCCAATCAGAAAAAGCTTGCTGAATTTCTTCAGCTTTTTGCAAGGCAACGTCAGTTGCTTCTTGATCTATTTTCATTATGGGCTTGTTGTTTGTGTCTCGTCCGACTTCCTTTTCAACTTTAATGGTGCGATTGGTCAAAATGGATTTAATCAGCTCTTCAGCAGGATATTCAGGCGTTCCCCAAACTGCTTTATTGATTGTATTATCATAAATAGATAATTTTACTTCCCATTTTCCAAGCACAGGCAAATAATTTAATTGTCTGCCATAAATATTTACACCACCGATTTTCTCATCAATAAAATCAGATAACACCTCTGATGGTAACCAAGTTGAACCAAATTTTACGCCAATATCAACGGCTTCAATATCCTTTGGAATAACATCTGTTAAGGCGTAGACATTTTTTTGATATTCGGGATTATTTTCGGCATAAGCTTTGGCAATTCTTAGTTTTTCTTTGACATTTCCAACTAAATACTTGTCCTTGATTTCCCACTCTCTGCTTTGTGGATTTTTAAATATTAAATTATCTTGTTGAAGTTCTGCTTGAACTTCTTCCGTAGAACGATTGAGTAGCCCTGCAATTCGCTCAAAATTAATTTTACCGCTTTCTCTGAGGGAAATGGATAAGGCGTCAAGAGCATTTTCCGCAGTTTGAGCCGGCTGAACATATTCAAGCACACGTTTTGAAAAAATTGTTGCCTTTGTGGCACTTGGTGGGCGATACTCTTTGCCTGATTTTTGGGCAAATTCCTTGGATATGCCTTTATCAAAATTTGTTTCAAGGGATTGAACCAAGGAAGATTCGGGGTCGTCCTTAAATAAAGCTCGATTGGTTTGAGAATTTAAATGTCCAAACTTTTTCAAAAAATGGTCGTATTTTATGTTTAAATGCTGTCTTTGTTTATCAATGTCATTATCGGGAGCATTTGATTTTTCTAAATTTAGCAAATTTCTAAGGCTGTCCCTAATTTCAATCATGCCGTTAATTCTTTGAAAGGCTGTATCGCTTTTAAATTTTACAGAGACAAGAATATCTTGTAATAATTTATCTTTTTGTTTGATATAAACCTTTTTTTGGGCTTGATTTACAAGAAATGAATCTTGTTTTAAAGATTTATAATAATCTGAGTCGATTATTTTTTTTTCAAGATCGTTTTGCTGTTCTTTTTGATTATTTTCAACAATATTTATGTCAAAAACATTGCGTG
>CAYJGE010000108.1:0-10469 GCA_964369835.1 uncultured Mailhella sp. | reverse complement strand
GCGAGTTTTTCCCCCTCAAACGTAAGCAATCGCTTCCCCCTTTCCTTAAAAAACAAATTTTTCTAACGTATTGTTTTATAAATGTTTTTAAAAAATAGATTTAAAAATAATTAATTTTTTTTGAAAGTAAATTTCATAAGCGGATTGACGTGATCCTACTCCATACCGGTTTTCAAAAACCATAATTATGACATGATTTTTGATTTTAGATATTAAAGAAAATATTAATAAATCAAGATGTTTGTATTGTTGTTTGACAAAATGTTTTTTCAGGAAGGGGGGGAGGCAGTTACGTTTGAGGGGGGGGGACTCACCCAGCTTATGTCGAACAAAGTGAGACTAAGCGTCATGGATTGGTTCAAAAAAATGGGGTTTTCCCTCCTCAATCCTGAATCACGTGCGGTTAATCCGTATTATTTAGTTATTGGCCACAACCGGAATATTCTTTGGCAAGGCTAATTCAAGTTTATTTTTTGGATATGGGGAAGTATTTGAAAAATTTTTGATTATCAAAATAAGTTTATAATCATCTTTTTCAGAAACCAAATTAAGTTTTCTTGGTAGGTTATTTTCAGTATAATCTATGGATAGTTTCCACCTGTCATTAATGTTAATTTCCTTGGGCAAAGCCAGTTCATTTAATAAAACATTTCCAAAATAATTTTTGTTTTCAAAATGATAGATTGCTTCTTTATCCATAGAATTTTTTTCTATATTTTTTAGCTCAAGTTTTCCGAAAGCCGATTGATAATTTCCCCTAAGTAAATGGGAAATATTTAAAAAATTCAATGGAATTGGAATTTCTAAAGGAATAATGGCATTTAGTCCCTTATCATTTGAAGATAAAATTGCCTTTTCATCTTGTACTAAATAAACAAATAAAGTTTTGTCATCTTCTGCAATTTGAGCCATGGTATTGCCAACTCCTGCAATAATATCAAACCTTAGTGGGCTATCTCCATTACTCCATAAAATAAAGTTAGCTCTATCTGTTTGATTTTGATAACCAAACCTTAAACTTCCACTCATGTTGTATGGCAGTGTATTGGTTTTTTTATTAATAAAATTTTCCCATAACTTATCAGCTTTGGCAGTTTGAGTGTGAACAGTAATGCCCTGATTTTTTGCACAAGCTGTTAAACAAAGGCATAGTAAAACAAAAGAACATATTTTTAAAGTATAATTTTTTAACATAATAATTTTGAATGGTTAAAGGTTATTCAATTTTTTTAGTACAGCATCACTTTTCTTGATATCAAGTGAACGTTGCCAGCCTTTTTTGGCTTCTTCAATTTTGCCAAGGGAAAATGCTATGTCTCCATAATGCTCCCAAAGGGTAGGGTCTTGATATTCTTCTTTAGTCACAAGAGTAATGGCTTTACTGATATATTCCCAAGCTTTTTCATAATCTTTCAATTGATAATAGGCCCACGCCAAACTATCGGTAATATAACCTGTGTTCGGTTGTAATTCATAGGCTTTTTTGATTAATTTTAAAGCATATTGCAGTTTTTGTTGTCTTTCCACCAAGGTATAACCGATGAAATTTAAAACGTCGTAATTTTCAGGTTCAATTTTTAAAATATCTTCCATGAGTTTTAAAGATTTTTCCACATCACCTATTTTTGAGTGAATATAAGCATAATGAAAGGCGGCTTCTGAATCTCCGGGATTTTCAGTTATAAATTTTTGTAAAAAAGGCAGAGCCAAGGCATATTCTTCTTGGTAGATATATATTTGTGCAATAAAATTATAATATGAAATATTATCCGGATATTTTTCTATTGCTATCTTTAATGTATTCAGTGCCTCATTCAGATCATCATTTTCTAAATATATTTGAGTCATTATTTCAAGTGCTTTTTGATAATGTTGATCTGATGGATTTATTTTTATTAAATATGATAAAGACTTTTTATTATCCTTTAATCCTTCATAGGCCAAGGCTCCATGCAAATAATTTAAATCATTGACATCCTCATGATAATTTTTTGCCAGTTCAATTAAGAATTTATCAGCCAAATCAGCTCTTTTTTCATCAACCAAAAAAGAAGAAATTCCTACAATGAATGAAAAAGAATCTTCAGCATTTTTTGTAAGCTCCAAAGCCTTGGGAATATTATCTTCCCTTATGGCAATAATTGCCAATTTCAGAAGTATATCTTGATTATAGGCATCAACTTCTATGATTTTTTCATAGTTTTTGCGAGCTTCTGTAAAATTTCCTCTTTTTTCCTCTATTTGAGCAAGTTCAAGGGAAAGTTCCAAAAAATCAGGCGATGCTTTTAAAGCTTCTTTTAATAAATGGGCAGCCTCGTCAAGTTTATTTAACCTTTTTAAGGAAATGGCAGTATAATATAAAACGGTGGGTGTTTTTTCAGTTTTAGGCAGACCGGAAAAGGCCATGTAGGCTTTTTGAGATTCATTTGCTTTTAAATATGCCAAAGCAAGTTCCATTTTTGCAATATGATTATCAGGATTTCTGTCTGAAAAGGATTTTAAAACATTTATTGCTTCTTTTTCTTTATTGTTTTGTAAAACAAGAGCTTCTGAAAGCATTACATGTATGGTTAAATCATTGGGGAGCTTTTTACTTGCATTTTTCAAATATTTTTCAGCTTCATCAATCAAACCATTTGAAATAAGGTATGAAGCTGTATCTGCAATGACTTGTGCATTTGGATCCAATGTGAGCAGTTCAAAACTTGCTTGCAAAACCGTGCGATAATCATTTACAGACATGGCTTCATTTAAAATTAAATAGGCATAAACTTGCATTCCTTTTTTTGAAAAAGATCTAAAATTTACTTTAGAATTTCTTTTTTCAGATCTTGCATAAGGAGAAAATTTCTTTTTAATGATTTGTGAAATTGTAGTATCAGAACCGGCTCCATTTGAAGTTTCAGGTAATTGAAAGCTGCAAGCTTGGAGAATTGTATTGAATAATAAAGTAAAAAAAAATGCTATTTTCATGATTTTTCCAAAAATATTAAATGGTTAGTTTTGAATCCATGATTCTGAAAAATCTTTTATTTCTTCGCCAAAATGGTTTTTTATTTTTACCAATAGCCTAGCTTCCAATTGTCTGATTCTTTCGCGTGTAACATCATATTTTTCACCGATTTCTCTTAGAGTTATGGGGTCATCTGTCAATAACCTGTTTTTTAAAATAAATATTTCCTTTTCTGAAAGTTCGGGAAGTAATTCTGCAATTTTATCTTGCACAATATCAGCCATTTCAGAGGTGGCATAACTATCTTCAATACCGGGGCCAAGAGCCGGAAAAAAGTCAACCTTACTTGCGCTGCCATGTTCATCATTTATGGGCATGTCAAGGGACATATCACTGGTATTTAACCTCTGTTGCATTTCAATGACTTGATCAACAGAAACCCCAAGGGCATCGGATAATGTAGAAGCATCAGGGTCAAAACCTTGAGAAATAAGTCTTTGTTTTTCTTTGTTTAGATTATAAAATAATTTACGTTGGGCTTGGGTAGTTCCAATTTTGACCATACGCCAATTATCCATAATAAACTTTAAAATATATGCCTTTACCCAAAATGTTGCATAGTATGAAAATTTAATTCCTTTGTCAGGGTCAAATTTATTAATGGCACGCATGAGTCCCACATTCCCCTCCTGAATTAAATCCAAAACATTTTGCATCCAGCGACGTTGAAAGCTCATGGCAACTTTTACTACCAATCTGAGATGGGAGGAAATAATTCTGAAAGCAGCTTTTGGATCTCCTTCATCTCTTACTTTTCGGCTAAGTTCTATTTCTTCTTCAGGGTTTAACAGGGGAAATTTATTTATTTCTCTAATATATAACTGCAAATTATCTTGGATCAGCGTGGAAGGTAGATTTTTTTCAAGAACAATGGGTAGTTCTTTTTTATGATTATAAACATCAATTGCATAATTTTTTTGATAGCTTCTTTCTATTTCAGATAAATCATCACTTTCATCAAAATAGTCAGTATCATTTGACAATAAAAAATTATCTTCATTTTCCAAATCAAAGTCTTCATTGTCAAGTAATTCAAATGAGTTTAAATCTTCATCAGTCTCTTGTATTTGATTGTCAATTTTTGTTTGGTCGTCGTCTGTTATTTTAATAATTTTTTCACTTGTTATTGTTTTTTTTGTGGAAGTATCCAAATTTTCATATGAGTCTTTTGATAAGTCTTTAGACACAAGTTCAGATTCTGCAATTATTGAATTTGGCATATCATTAATTGTAGATTGTTTTACAGACTTTTTATTTTTTATATCTATAAGAGAATTTTTCTCTTTATTTTTTTTTGCCAATATTAATTTAGGCATTTTTTCCTCTTCCATGTCTGACAAAATTTTGTTATAGATTTTGTAGTTGATGAGTTTGCTAAATTTTGTTTATATAAGTTTAAAAGATAATCTATCTTAATCAGTATTTAAAACCTTTTCAAGCTTTTTAATGATAATTTTACAACTATAAAAAAATATTTTAAAATCAATATGTTATATTTAAGTTTTTCATATTATAAAATTTAAATTAATATATTTAAGAGATATGTTTTTAAATATATGAAGATATTGGCTTGCTAACTTAAGGAAGCAACAACTTAGGGACGTGCTGACTGATTCCGTAAACGGAATGAATCAGAAAGACTCACCGGCTATATTCATACCCATAAAACATAGGGGACGCAAAATGAGAAACACAAAAAATGTTTTTTGCTCTCATTTCGGCGTACAAAATAGCCATTTCATGTCTATTTTGTAGGGAAAAGCTTTTTCAATTTGAATAGAAATTTAAAAATTTCGATTTAATCAGCATTTCCTTAAAAATAAAATATCAAAAAATAACTAAAAATGTGTGATTGATAAGATAAAACATTTTTGAACAGGAGAACTATTTTGAAAACTTTACGCAGTTTACTTGCCGAGAAAAAACCATTATTTATTGATGGAGCCATGGGTACAATGTTGCAGGCACTTGGCATGCCAAATGGCGCAAATCCTGCCGTATTTTGCACCGAACGTAAAGACATTGTTCGCAAAGTACATACATCTTACATTGAAGCAGGTGCAGATATAATTTTGACAGCCACCTTTGGTGGTACAAAATATAAATTACCCTCTTCTTTAGATGTGGTCAAGTTTAATCAGCAGATGGCAGAAAATGCAAAAGAGATTGTGAAAGATTTGCAAACAAAAATGAATCGTCCTCTTTTTGTTGCCGGTGATATAGGTCCTGTCGGAAAATTTTTAAAACCCTTGGGAGAGCTTGATCCAAATGATTTTGTTGAGGCCATTAGGGAGCAGGTTCGAGGGCTAGTGCTTGGTGGAGTGGATTTAATTTTTATTGAAACACAATTTGACCTTGCAGAAGCCAGGGCTGCCGTTGCAGCCACAAAAATGGAATGTGATTTACCGATTTTTGTATCCATGACTTTTGAAGACGGAATGAGTTTGACCGGAACGTCTCCTGAGGTTTTTGCTGCTACCATGGAAAACATGGGCGTTGATGCCATTGGGGTGAATTGTGGAGCCGGTCCAAATCAAATTTTACCTGTTGTTCAAAAGCTTTTATCTGCCTGTGCTTGTCCTGTATTTGTGGAACCAAACGCAGGACTTCCGGAATTGATTGACGGCGAAACTGTTTTTAGATTATCACCCAAGGATTTTGCAGTACAAACACTTGAAATTGCAAAACAAGGAGCATTTATTTTAGGTGGATGTTGCGGAACAAGTCCCGAACATATTAAAGAACTTAGGGAAATTGTTTTAGCAAATAATTTAGATAGCAATGAATTGGAAAGGTCTAAAAGTTCATGTATAAAGCTGACAAGTCGCTCTTCATTGGTTAAGCTTGGTAAAGGTTTTCCCCTAACTTTGATTGGTGAAAGGATTAATCCAACAGGCAAAAAGTTGTTAAGTGAAGAATTTAAAAACAGTAAAATTGATTTGGCTTTGAAATATGCCGGTGAGCAAATTAATTTAAATACTTCTATTCTTGATGTCAATGTTGGTGCTGCCGGAGTAAATGAAGAAAAATTTCTACCTCTTATGGTGGAAAATTTAGTTGCCAGACATTCAACTGTTTTATGTCTTGATTCTTCAAACCCCACAGCAATTATAAATGCTTTGCCTTTTTATCCCGGTTCGGCTTTGGTTAATTCCATTAGTGGAGAAGTTGGAAAAATGGAGAAACTTGCACCTGTTTGTAGGGTTTGGGGTGCTCCTTTTGTTCTTTTACCTTTAACAGGTTCTAATTTGCCAACCTCTTCAAGTGAGAGGATAAAAATCATTGAAAATCTTTTGTTGGAAGCTGAAAAGTACAATATTCCAAGACAGTTGATTATTGTGGATATTTTGGCTTTAACAGCTGCTTCCGATAGTTTTGCGCCCAGGGCTTGCCTTGAAACTGTGGCATGGTGTAATGCAAATGATTTGCCCACAACACTTGGTTTATCAAATATTTCTTTTGGCTTACCTGCCAGAGATTTGGTAAATGCGTCTTTTTTTGCACTTGCGGCAGGTCAAGGTTTAAGTTCATGCATTGGAAATCCTTCCAATGTAAGGCTTAGAGAGGTTTTTGACAGTGTCAATTTATTGCTTGGTTTTGATGAAAATGCAGAATATTTTACAAATAATTACGCGACATGGAATAGTGGGAATAGTGGGAATAGTTCACAAAACAATAATTTAATAAGTGCAAATAAAGAAAAGCATGTGGTTACAACTTTAGAAGATGCTGTAATTATAGGTGAAAAAGAAAAAATTGTACAGATGTTGCAAGATGAACTTGCCAAGGGAGCAGATGCCTTTAGTTTGGTAAATGAAAAATTGATTCCGGCCATTCAAGAAGTTGGGATTAAATACGAGAAAAAAGAATATTTTTTACCTCAGCTTTTACGTTCAGCATCCACAATGCAATTGGCTTTTTCCCATTTAAAACCATTACTTGAAGAAGATGAACGCACAGGTGTCAAACCTAAAATAATAATGGCAACCGTGGAAGGCGATATTCATGATATTGGGAAAAACATTGTATCCTTATTGCTAACCAATCATGGCTTTGAAGTTATTGATCTTGGAAAAGATGTACCTGCAATTGAAATTGTTAAAAAAGCCATTGAATATCAAGTTGATATTATAGGTTTGTCTGCTTTGATGACCACAACCATGCCGCGTATGGAAGAAGTAATTAAAATTCTTAAGCAAGAAAAATGTCAATGCCCTGTTATGATAGGTGGGGCAGTGGTAACAGCTGAATATGCCAATAGTATTGGAGCACATTATTCTGTAGATGCTGTGGACGCTGTCAGAGTGGCAAAAAATTTGTTATAATGAATATTTGCAATTTTTTAATTTTTATGGTATAAGTTATTTTCGTTGTATGGCAATAACTTTTAGAAAATTTAAAAATTAACTTTTATATTTTTTAAAAAAAAGCAGAAACAAATATTTTCGATCTTTAACTTGTCAATTTTCTAACTATAACATTTAAAAATGGAGAATAACCTTATGAAAATAAAACTTTTAACAATTTTTAGCATTATATTTGCATTGGCAATATTACCGGCAAAGTCATTTGCCAAAGAAATCAATTCAGATGAATTTTTATCATTGGTTGAAGAGGCAGATGGCAAAAAAATGATAATTATTAATTTTTATGCTTCTTGGTGTCCTCCTTGCCGAGATGAAATTCCACATATAATTAAAACAAGGAAAAATTATTCTGAAGATGATGTATTAATTATTGGAGTAAATCTTGATGACACAGCATCAGCCATGAATAAATTTGATTCTGAATATGGGATAAACTATCCAACAATTCATGATTCATATGGCCTTCAAGGAATTTATGAAGTTAGATCAATTCCTTTTAATGTAATTTATAGTAGCGAAGGTGAAGAATTATATGCCAAATCAGGTTATATTGACAGTAATTTTTTGAAAAAAACAATTGATGGTAGCCTTGGTGGTGGAAAAACGAGTTCATCAAACAGATCAAATAACTCAAACAGTTCAGGGAATAGTTTTAGTTCACAAACTCAAGACTTTTAATCATTTGATATCTTCATGGAAACACTGACTAGGTCAGTGTTTCCATAACTTAGTTTACGCTGAGAAAGTCAATTTTTGATTTTTTCAGTATGTTTTAATTAAAAAATGCCAATTTAATTATGAGGACTTATGGATAATTTAGTTGAGATTTTTTCAGCAGAAAAAATAAAGGAAAGAATTAAGGAACTTGGAGCAGAAATTACTAAGAGTTATAATGGAGAGCCTGTTGTTGTCATATGTGTTTTAAAAGGTGCCTTTATGTTTTTTAGTGATTTAATTCGTTATATAGATTGTCCTGTGGAATTAGACTTTGTGAGAGTTGCAAGTTATGGAAATAATAGCTCTTCTTCAAGTGTGGTTTCTTTTAGTAAAGATATTGAACTTAGTATTGCCGGTAAAAATGTTCTGATTGTGGAAGATATCATTGATACAGGTAAAACCATGGAATTTTTATTACATCAAATCGGTGCCAGAGGTGCAAAAAGCATTAAAGTTGTTGCCATGATAAATAAAAGCGAAAGACGAGAAAAAGGGATTGATCTTGATTTTGTAGGTTTTAATGTCGGTTCCGGTTTTATCGTTGGCTATGGCCTTGATTATGCAGAAAAATATCGTGAATTGCCTGCAATCTATGAAGTTCAAATTTCAAATAATACTTAGTTAATTTTTGATTTTATAAATTTATAAAAATATGTTATCATATTTTTTAGTATCGACTAACAAACATCTCATAAATAGATATAATATTTATAACAGTATGAAATGAAAAGATATATTGGAGGGGGAAATGCTAATTAATTGTCCTCGCTGTGATAGTGTTTTTAAATTGCCGGACAGTGACAATCTTCAGCAAAAAATGCGTTGCTCTGTATGTAATAATGTTTTTAAATTAGGCGAAGCAATAAAACAAGCTGATGATGTGCCTATTCAACGAACTGAAAAGGTTGAAAATTATCAGGTCAATACCGGTGGTTCATTTAGTGTTGACGATAGAACTGCGGGTAAGAAGAACAGTGTAGTTGTCCGAATTATTCTGATTTTATTATTTTTGGGTTTGGCTGCCTGCGGAATTTTAATGAAATTTACAACCTACCTGGATCCAATAAAAGGTCTTTTCAGTCGTGAAAAACTATCAACTGAACAGCCAAAAGAAACAATTGAAAGCTTATATCAAAGAATTCAAGATTTACAAATTACCAATGTACGCCAATTTGTTGTTCCTAACTCTGAGAATGATAAATTTGAAAAATTGACAGTAATTGAGGGTGTTGTTATTAATAGATTTGACACACCACGTAGTTTTATTGAGCTTGAAGCCTCCCTTTATGATGCCGATAAAAATTTAATTGAATCAAAAACCCAAATGGCCGGGCCAAGAGTTTCCATTTTTCAGTTGCAAGTACAAGGTAAAGAAGAATTAGAGCAAGCTTTAAGGGACAATATTTATATTTTGAATTATAATACTAATATCCCCCCAAATGGCAGTGTTCCTTTCATGTTTATTTTCTACAACCCACCTGAAGATGCTGTGAACTTTAATATTAAAATTATTAATGCTCAAATTCCTCAGCCTGAAGAAAATGAAAATTCAACCGGAAATTAAAATAATTAATTATTATGGCTTATTTGGTTCCCGATTTGCAAATAATTGATGAAAAAAATAATAATTTGTCAGATTTGCAATTTTGTTCAGAATTTTGTTTTTGTTATGAGGAAGAAATCAAAAAAAGCCGTTTTATTACCAGTTTGGGCAGGGCAAACAATAGGGATAGTGCAAAAAATTTCATTGATATGGTAAAGAAAAAATACCATGATGCTACTCATAACTGTTATGCTTTTGCCCTAGGTCCTCCAAAGGATACTGCAAATATTGGGCAGTCCGATGATGGTGAACCCTACGGAACAGCAGGCAAGCCCATGTTAAATATGTTATTGCACGGAGAAATTGGCGAATGTGTTGTGGTTGTAACTCGCTATTTTGGTGGTATAAAGCTTGGGCAAGGTGGTTTGGTCAGGGCATATCAAGGCATGGTTGGCAATGCACTAAATTTAGTTAAAACCTGTGAAAAAATTTCTTATGAAGAACTGAAACTTATTTGTAATTATGATGCAATCAATAAAATTTATCATCTAATGCCACAATATGATGCTAAAATTATTAATGAAAGTTATAATGAACAAATAGAATTTACATTTTCCATACCAAGTACATTCTTGCTTGATTTTCAGACGGAATTGCAAAATGCTTGTGCCGGTAATATTATTTTTCAATAAAATTTAGGAAGGTTCCCTTTGAGTTATTCCGGATTGAGGGGGAAAACCTTTGTTATTCCAATTTGAGGGCTTTGCCCCCAAACCCCCAGGGGCAACGCATCTAATTTTTCTTGAGAGGGAAAACCACGTTTTTTTTG
>CAYJGE010000107.1:7947-10471 GCA_964369835.1 uncultured Mailhella sp. | reverse complement strand
CGGAATATGTCCTAAACCAACCCCATTGTCAAGATTTTTTTTTGGAAAATTTAAGATTTTTCAAAAAAAGAGAAATTAGATTGATTATCCACCTAATTTCTCTTTACTTTAATAAGGCGATACTTTCTATTATAATATCAAACCGCTTGGGTTTGGATCAATACCATCTGACTTCAGAACCAAGTTTGTTACAGTTTCTAAATATTTATCTACAAGTTCTTGTGGTAATCTTGAATAAATATAAAGAAAATGTTGTTCTGCAATTTTTCCATTAAAGGTTTGTTCAAAAGGATAGCCATAGGGCAAAATCATGAGTTGCATTCCGCCTTGTTGATTTGGAACAGTTTGAATTATTGCCACATCATTTAAGCTTTTATCTTCATATTTTCCAACCACCAATTCACCTGTTACCAATTTAACTAATTTTATGTCATAAGCCATGACTAACTCCTTAGAATTTCAAATAAATTCTTAAAATAAATTTTGTGAAAAGCATCATACCTTGCATTTATCAAGATGTAAAGATAATAAAAAGGCAGATTTTTTGCATATATATTTCAATTTTAACAATTTTAGTTATTAATTTGTTACCAATATTTTTTCAAAACAGTTAGTAATGACAATATACATGCCGCCAATAATAAACCGTAGCGACTGAAAAAGCCTTGAGGTATTTTCATAATTACTCCTTGTTTAAGCTCCCACCATTATTTATTATAAATTAATATTTTTTAGTTAGTCAAGATTATAACACAGTTATTATATTTTTTATTATTATAAAAATTTTTTCACCAACCTTAAACTTGGCATTTATAATTAATCTTGTTATTATATTAAAAAAAATACAGGATAGTTATGTTACCTTATCATCATATTGATCCAATAGCTTTTTCAATTGGCCCCATCAGTGTTCACTGGTATGGAATTATGTATTTATTGGCCTTTATTTCCGGCTGGTTTTTACTTAAAATCTTAGCAAAAAAAACTTTTTCTAAATTTTCTTTACATGAAGTTGAAGATTTGGTTTCTTGGTTTGTTATTGGAGTTCTTCTTGGCGGAAGGCTTGGTTATATTCTCTTTTATGATTTGCCAAATTATTTAAATAACCCCATTGAAATTTTTCAAGTTTGGAATGGTGGAATGTCTTTTCACGGTGGATTCTTAGGTGTTTTATTGGTTCTTTTCATCTGGTCCAAAAAACATAAGAAAAAGTTTCTTGACCTGACAGATTTTGTTGCCCCAACTGTTCCGCTTGGACTTTTTTTTGGAAGAATCGGTAATTTTATTAATGGTGAGCTTTGGGGAAGTCAATCAAATATTGCTTGGGCCATGTTCTTTCCAACCGGTGGAAATGTGCCAAGGCATCCAAGTCAAATTTATGAGGCTTTGACCGAGGGCATTTTATTATTCATAATTTTATGGATTTTAGCCATGAAACCTCAAAAACAAGGCATAATCTCCGGATATTTTTGCATTTTTTACGCCATATTTCGTTCATTCTGTGAAATTTTCAGGGTTCCCGATATTCAATACGGTTACTTTTTTGATTATTTAACCATGGGACAAATTTTATCATTCCCCATGTTTTTATTGGGTATTTACTTAGTTATAAGAGCAAAAAAATTAAATTAACAATTTGGGAGTCTTTTAAAATTTTCATGACCATAGAAATTATATCTCTATTTATTGCTTGCGGTTTATTATCAGGTTTTTTTTCCGGTTTACTTGGGATAGGAGGAGGCCTTGTGGTTGTTCCTCTATTAAGTATAATTTTTGAATACTTATTTGGAAATAACTATACCCATTTAACCCATAGCGTGGTGGGAACTTCTCTGGCTGCATCTGTTTTTACAACTTTGGCAAGCATTAGAGCCCAAGCCAAGAAAAGAGCTGTTAACTGGTATATTATCAAGCAAATGTTTTTTTATATCCTGTTAGGAACCGGCCTTGGTATTTTCTTGGCAAGTTTTATTTCATCTAGCTTCCTTGGTTTTATTATTATTGCCTTTTTATTCTTTGTTTCGATTCAAATGTATTTTAACCTATATCCAAAACCAAAGTCACAAACATTTACCACAATGTTTTATCATATCATGGGTATTATTTTAGGATTTATTTCAAGTTTGGTGGGTTTGGCCGGTGGAAGTTTATTTGTCCCATTTTTAAATTATGTTGGTCTTGACATGCACAGGGCTGTCGGAACTTCCACAGGCCTTGCCCTTGCTATTGCCTTGGCAGGATCCCTTGGTTATGGAATAATCGGTTTATCAATTTCAGATTTACCAAGTTGGAATTTTGGCTATATCAACTTAATTGCCATGCTTGGAATTGCACTTCCAAGTGTACTTATCGCACCTTTGGGGGTAAGGGTTTCTCATGCTCTGCCTGTCAATGTCTTGAAAAAAATCTTTGCCATTTTTTTATTTGTGATTGCAATCAGAATGTTAATTACTTTTGTGGGGTGATAGGCACGTGATTTTGGATTGAGGGGGAAAACCACGTGATTTTGGATTGAGGGGGAAAA
>CAYJGE010000107.1:0-7847 GCA_964369835.1 uncultured Mailhella sp. | reverse complement strand
ATTGAGGGGGAAAACCACGTGATTTTGGATTGAGGGGGAAAACCACGTGATTCCGAATTGAGGGGGAAAACCACGTGATTCCGAATTGAGGGGAAAACCCCATTTTTTTGAACTAATCCATGACGCCCAGTCTCACTTTGTTCGACATAAGCTAGGTGAGTTTTCCCCCCTCAAGAAAGTTATCCTAATACTACTGGGGTTTGGGGAAATCATTTCCCCCAAAAAAAGCTATCCCTCTTAAATATAATTTAGCCAATCAATTTTGATAAATAGGCTGTTCTTTCTTCAAGAAGTTTTAAATCATTTCTTGATTCAACATTTAATCTCAGTACAGGTTCTGTATTTGAACCACGCACATTAAAACGCCAATTTTCAAATTCCATTGCCAAACCGTCAGTCCTTGAAATACTTAATGCTGTGTCTTTAAATTCATTTTCAATTTTTTTAATAATTTCTGGCACATTTTGCACTTTAAAATTAATTTCTCCACTGCATGGAAATTTTTCTATTCTGCTTGCAAGCATTTGTTCCAAGCTTAGATTTGCTTCAGAAAGTAATGAGGCAACCAAGAGCCAAGGCAGCATGCCTGAATCACAATAGGAAAAATCCCTAAAATAATGGTGTGCGCTCATTTCACCACCATAAATGGCATCTTCTTTACGCATAACTTCCTTAATAAAGGCATGCCCGGCCTTACTTTCAACACAAATCCCCTTGGCTTCATTAACCATTTCAATGGTATTCCAAGTTAATCTCGGGTCATGAATAATTTTTGAATTGGGATGATTTTTTAAAAGGGAAGCGGCAATCATACCTACAATATAATAGCCCTCAATAAAAATTCCCTTGCTGTCATAAAAAAAGCAACGGTCGAAATCACCATCAAAGGCAATTCCAAAGTCAGCTTGATGTTCCACAACAGCCTGTGCAGTTTTTTCTCTATTTTCAGGCAATATGGGGTTTGGTATACCATTTGGAAAAGTGCCGTCGGGCTCTTCGTTCATTAAAATAATTTCAAAAGGTAAATGTTTTTGCAAAGCTTTGACAGCAGGTCCGGCACAACCATTTCCGGGATCTGCCACTATTTTAAATGGCTTTAAATTGCTTGTATCAACAATTGAAAGCAAAGTTTTTACATAATCATCTCTAAAATAAGTTTCTGAAAAGGAGCCTATTACTTTATCGGGAATTATTTGCCCTGCCAAAATTCTGTCTCTTATGGCAAATAAACCTGAGTCACTGCTTATGGGAATGGCTTTTTCCCTTATCATTTTCAGACCATTTTCATCAATGGGATTATGGCTTCCCGTCACCATAATTCCACCATCAAAATTAATTCCCTTATAATCTACAAAGCCAACAGCATGATAAATTTCCTCTGTTCCGCACAGCCCTATTCCAATAACATTTGCACCGCCCTTTTGTAATCCAAGGGCCAAAGCCTCATACAGTTCACGAGAAGAAAGTCTGGCATCATGCCCTATGACCACATTTTTAGAACCAAATTCTCCGGTATAAGCAAAACCAATTTCTTCAGCCAAGGCAGGACTTAAAACAGAGGGAACTTTCCCCCTAATATCATAAGCCTTAAAACACTCTAAATTCATAAAATTGTTCCTTAAAAGATTAAATTGTTTAAAATAAGGCAAAACTCTTGAAACTATTTTAGGAAAGCACTCACGTCAATACGTTTTTGTGTTTTTGAGGGGGAAAACCACGTTTTTTTGAAACATTCCACGACGCCTGACGGCTGGGCGAGTTTTTCCCCCTCAATCCGGAATCACGTGCCCCTTTCCTTAAAAAACAAATTTTATGCCATATTGTTTTACAAATATTTCTAAAAAATAGCTTTAAAAATGTTTTCACTTTTTGAAAGTAAATTTCACAAGCGGATTAATGTGAAATTATGACATAATTTTTGACTTTAGATAAAAAAAAGAAAAACTTCATATTAAGAAATTACTGATTAATTCCATAAACGGAATTAATCAGCTTTTCCTTAAATACAATTATTGATTTTTAAAAAAATTCTGTTCAATATAATCACAAAGCATATGCCCGCAAGCAATATGCATTTCTTGAATATTATTAGTGATACCGGAGGGGACATTTAAAGATAAGTCAGCTAAATTTTTACATTTTCCACCACTTTCACCTGTAAAAGCAATACAAATCAGCCCCTTTTCTTTGGCCTCCATAAAAGCATTGACAATATTTGCCGAATTGCCGGAAGTTGACAGACCTATCAAAATATCACCTTTATTTCCAAGACCTTGCACTTGCCTTGAAAAAATTTGCTCATATCCATAATCATTGGCTATGGCTGTAAGAACGGACGTATCTGTATTTAAACTGATGGCAGGCAAGGCCTTACGATCAATTTTATAACGTCCGACAATTTCAGCTGCCAAGTGCTGAGCATCGGATGCAGAGCCACCATTTCCACAAAATAAAATTTTATTTCCTTGCTCCAAACATTTAATGCAAGCAAGTCCAATTTCCTCGAGCAGTGCTGACATTTTTTTCAGCTCTTGAAAATTATGTATTATAATATCTATTTCATCTGCTATTTTCATCTTTAGGCATCCATTCCATGACATCTTTTATATTTTTTACCACTACCACAAGGACAAAGATCATTACGTCCTACCTTTTGAATTTGATTAATGGAATTTGTGCTTTCATTTGCTCCTGATTCAGTCATATTGACAGATGATTTATGCTGTAAATTTAAACCTTGCTGTGTGTTATTTTCTTGACTGTCTTGTGCATTTTCTTGTTCGGTCAAACTTCCTTCTTTTCTTTGGATACGCACTTTTGTTAATGAACGAATGGCACCTTCTTTAAATTCATTTAACATTTCATGCATCATTGCCAAACCTTCACGCTTATACTCAAGTTTTGGATCTCTTTGTCCATATCCTCTAAGCCCAATTCCCTCACGCAAATGATCCATATTTCTAAGATGTTCTTTCCATGAACGATCAAGTTCTTCAAGGAGAAAATATCTTAATACATCGGCATAAAGTTCGGGAGCTTCGGTTTTAAGTTCCAAGAAAATTTTCTCAAGCAAAGGAATAACTTCATCTTTTTGGGGAATATTTTCAGAATTTTCAAGAATTTGCGGATACACTCTTCCAAGTGTGAAAACATCCATTAATCTAGCACCCACAGCCTGACGATTTTCAGCATTATCATCTTCTTTTTGTTCAATTAAATCATAAATACCATCTAAAACATCATCGGCAAGTTCATAAATCGCAGGTTCTAAATTTTCTTCAAATATAAATTCACGTCTTAAATTATAAATAACAGTCCTTTGCTGGTTCATAACATTATCATAATCCAACAGAGTTTTTCTGATTTCAAAGTTATGGGCTTCGACTTTCTTTTGAGCATTTTCTATGGCCTTTGAAACCAAACGATTTTCAATGTGTTCACCATCTTCCATACCCAGTCTTTGCATTAAATTTGAAATACGCTCCGAACCAAAAATCCGCATTAAATTATCTTCCAAAGAAAGATAAAAACGAGAAGACCCCGGGTCGCCTTGACGCCCTGAACGCCCTCTGAGCTGATTATCAATCCGTCTGCTTTCGTGGCGTTCTGTTCCTAAAATATGTAAACCGCCAACCTCCTTAACTCCCTCGCCAAGCACAATGTCTGTTCCCCGTCCTGCCATATTTGTGGCTATGGTCACATGTCCTTTTTGCCCTGCTTCGGCAACAATTTCAGCTTCTTGAGCATGATGTTTGGCATTTAATACATTGTGAGGAATATTATGTTTTTTTAGTTGAACAGATAGAAATTCAGAACTTTCAATGGAAATTGTTCCCACAAGCACAGGCTGACCTTTTTCATGTAATTCTTTTATTTCTTTAACAATTGCTTCATATTTTTCCCTTTGAGTTCTATAGATAAAGTCAGGAAAATCCTTTCTGATCATGGGCATATTGGTTGGAATTGAAATGGTTTCAAGCCCATAAATTTCCATAAATTCAACGGCTTCTGTTTGAGCTGTTCCTGTCATACCGGCTAATGTTGTATACATTCTAAAATAATTTTGAAAGGTAATGCTGGCAAGGGTTTGGTTTTCAGCTTCAATCTTGACCCTTTCCTTGGCTTCGATGGCTTGGTGTAAACCCTCACCATAGCGTCTGCCGGGCATGAGACGACCTGTAAACTCATCAACAATAATAACCTTTCCTTCCTCATTAACAATATAATCAACATCTTTATTATAACAATTATGAGCCCTTAAAGCCTGTAAAATATGATGTTGCAATGTAATGCTGGCCGGATCAAATAAGTTGTCGATTTTTAGAATTTGCTCACACTCTTCAACACCCTCTTCTGAAAGTAATGCTGTTCTTGATTTTTCATCAACCGTAAAGTGAGTATCTTTTTTCAAACGCTTTACAATTTCATCCAGTTGACGATAAAGACCTGTTGAATCAACCCCTGCCCCTGAAATTATCAATGGGGTTCTGGCTTCGTCAATCAAAATGGAGTCAACTTCGTCCACAATGGCAAAATTATGTCCCCTTTGTGCCATGTCTGCGGCATTGAATTTCATGTTATCTCTTAAGTAATCAAAACCAAATTCATTGTTTGTTCCATAGGTTATGTCAGAAGCATAGGAATTTCTCCTCTCTTCATCATTCATCCCATGCACAATAACCCCGCAAGACAGACCAAGGAAGGAATAAAGTTTGCCCATCCACTCACTGTCACGTTTTGCCAAATAATCATTGACAGTAACAACATGTACGCCCTTGCCTGAAATGGCATTTAAAACCACAGGCAAAGTTGCCATAAGAGTTTTACCTTCCCCTGTTTTCATTTCGGCAATTTTACCTTGATGTAAACTGATTCCGCCAAGAAGCTGCACATCATAATGGCGCATTCCCAAAACCCTTTTACTTGCTTCTCGAACCAAGGCAAAAACTTCAGGCAATAATTTATCTAAATCTTCACCCTTGCTATATCTTTCCTTATAGCCGGATATCATTGATTTAAAATCATCATCAGCCATTTCTTGCATTTTAGGTTCAAGCTTACCAATTACTTGAATTGTATTACGCAAAGATTTTAAAAAGCGATCATTTCTGGTACCAAAAATTTTATTTATAAAAAAACCAATCATTTTTCTTCTCCAAAGAGTAATTTTATCATAATGTAACTTAAGGAAGCACTGAT
Organism: uncultured Mailhella sp.; assembly: GCA_964369835.1. Lineage (GTDB taxonomy): Bacteria > Desulfobacterota > Desulfovibrionia > Desulfovibrionales > Desulfovibrionaceae > Taurinivorans. The sequence continues at coordinate 2,648 of CAYJGE010000107.1, read as the reverse complement.
TAATTCCTTTACGGAATTAATCAGAAAGGCACACTGCCTTTATTCGCCCTGTGGGACGCAAAAAGCATGGTTTTTGCTCTCATTCGGCGTGCAAAATAGCCATTTCATGTCTATTTGTAAGGAAACGCTTTTAAGGTTTTTACAAAATTTTAAAATTTTGATTTAACCAGCGTTTCCTTATTTTATACAAAGTACATAATAATTCGTAAGGAAGAATAAATCAACAATATGAAATTTGCAAATTAAGAATAATTTTTTTAAAAATTTACAATTTTCAAAATGCATTTATTTCACAATGTTATATTTTCTTGCCTATTAATAAGAAAAATATTATCTTACTTTAAAGGAAATTCCTAAAAAATTATCATATCTATAAAATATTAAAGGATTAATACATGACCTTATCAAAAAGAATATTTCCGATACTTTTTATTCTGCTTCTCTTTTCCCAAATTTCCAAAGCAAGAGCAAATGAAAATCAGGAAGATTTTAAAGCCCAGACAGAAATCGCAAGCTATCAAGATTATTTAATTTTAAATATTTCTCTGACTTTTTCGGAAGATTTATATACCTATGCCCCCAATCAGGTTGATGTCTATCCCACAAAAATAACTTTTTTCCAAGAAGAAGATATAGTTATTAATAATGATTTGGCAAATAGTGATATTTCCATTTTATTTCCTATCGGACATTATAAACCCGATCCTTTAAATAAAAAAATTAAAGTCAGAGTTTTTGATGAACAAGAAAATATTTATATTTTATTTAAAAATGATAATTCAAATCTAAAAGGAGAATTACAATTATCATTTTTAGCTTGCTCAGAACTTCGCTGTATGCCTATAAATTTAAAACTTCCCCTGAATTTGAGTGAAACACCCAAAATCTTGGAAGAACAAAAATGGGCAGATGATTTTTTAAGCCTCTATCAAGAAAAAGACAATGATAGGGGTATCAGGCTTACAAAACTTATCATAGATAATTTAAAAAATTCAAATAAGCCAAAACTCGGCATTATTGATTCCAATTTAGAAGTAAGCGACAACTTAGGAAAGCTTGGTAATTTACGGAAAAATGTCAATAATCAAGACAAAACCTTTGAATATGAATTTTCACCCAGAACTTTAGATAATAGCATAGAAGTAAGTTCACTTTGGAAAGCCCTGTTATTTGGTCTAATTGCAGGATTAATATTAAATATCATGCCCTGCGTTTTACCCGTTGTTGCATTAAAAATAAATGTTTTATTTAAGATTGAACATGATAAAGCCAATAAGTTAAAGGAATTTAAAGAATATTGTATTTTCTTTTCCCTTGGCATAATTATTTGGTTTATGGCTCTTGGGCTTTTACTTGGTCTTTTGGGATATAGCTGGGGACAACTTTTCCAAAGTCCGAGTTTGGTTCTTGGGTTAATGGTTTTTATTTTCGCCATGGCTCTGTCTTTATTTGGACTTTTCCACTTGCCCATTATCAATATCAGGCATAACCTCAATAATGCCAAACAAAATAATAAAGTATCAGCCTTTATGACAGGACTTTTGGCAACCCTTTTGGCTACTCCGTGTAGCGGCCCCTTGCTTGGTGCTGTTTTGGGCTATAGTTTAACTCAAAGTTTGCCTATTTTATTGACTATTTTTCTGTCCATGGGAATAGGTATGGCATTGCCCTATCTTATTTTTGCCATTAAACCAAGCCTTTGTAAATATATGCCCTCAGGTGGTAATTGGCTAAACCATTTGGAGCATATCTTGGGATTTTTCCTTATCGGAACAAGTATTTATTTATTTTCTATTATACCGAATGATTGGCATACAAAATCACTTCTTTTGCTGTTTACAACCACAATAAGTGTTTATATTTGGGGAAAATGGGGATCTTTTCATTGCAGTGGATTAAAAAAATATCTTATGGGGCTTACTTGCCTAATTATTTTCATTTTGCCAATTAATTTATTTTTTGAAGACGATGAGCAAATCAATTATTGGGAAAATTTTGAACCAAAAACCTTTGAAAGTTTACTTGGCAAAGAAACATTGTTAGTTCAATTCAGTGCCGACTGGTGCCCCACCTGCAAGGTTTTGGAATATACAGTCTTAACCGAAGAAAATCTTTCCGACCTTGCCCATGAATACGACCCCACATTTATTTATGTTGATTTAACCGATTATGATCAAACACAACAAGATTTTTTACAATCCTTAGACAGTGTAAGTATTCCGCTTGTGGCAATTTTTCCTAAGGGAGAAATGGCAAAAGAACCCATTATTATTCGAGATATTTATACTTTCTCAAGTCTGAAACAAGCCTTGGAGCAAGCTCAGGTTATTCCGGATTGAGGGGGAAACACGTGGTTCCGGATTGAGGAGGGAAACCCCATTTTTTTGAACTAATCCATGACGCTTAGTCTCACTTTGTTCGACATAAGCAGGGTAAGTTTTCCTCCTCAAACGTAAGCAATCGCTTCCCCCCTTCCTGAAAAAACATGTACACTAAGCATTAGCAAAAACTCTGCAACAATGCTTTAATAAATCTGCAAGTAATATGCACAAAATGTGTATTACTTGCAGATTTTAATTTAATCGATGTTTTTCTAGAGCAGTTTCAATAAATATTGAGAACTCTACCCCCATAAAGCTTTCAAAAAG
>CAYJGE010000106.1:0-10792 GCA_964369835.1 uncultured Mailhella sp. | reverse complement strand
ATCAAAAACCATACCAAAATTGTGATTTTTGAAAACCGGAATGGCGTGGGGGAAAACCGTATGTTGATTCAAAAATGGATTTCCCCCTCAAGAAAATTAAAAACGTTTTATGGTTTGATTGCGATCCGGTCCAACAGAGATGTATTGAGCTTTTACACCAATTAACTCTTCAATTCTATTGACATAATTTTGAGTATTTTTTGGTAAATCATCAAAGTTTTTGCAAGTTGAAATATCTTCACTCCAGCCGGGTAATGTTTCATAGATAGGTTTAACTTTATCAAGGGCATTTGAAACTTGAGGTGGGAAGTCTATTTTTTGCTTATCATATTCATAGGCCACACAAATTTTAACTTCATCAAGCCCACCAAGCACATCAAGTTTAGTTAATGCAATTGAAGTTGGGGCACAAAGCCTGTTGGTTTCTCTGAGAACGGCGGCATCAAACCAACCACAACGACGTGGGCGTCCTGTTGTTGCTCCAAACTCATCACCTGTTTTACGAAGATAATCACCAACACTATCATTTAATTCAGTTGGGAATGGACCTGTTCCAACTCTTGTGGTATAGGCTTTTACAATTGCCAAATGTTTTTCAATTCGTGCAGAAGGAATACCTGTTCCCACAGCAGCATTGGTGCTGACAGTGTTGGAAGATGTTACAAAAGGGTATGTGCCATGATCTATATCCAGCATAATACCTTGAGCACCCTCAAAAAGAATATTTTCGCCATTTTCACAAGCTTTTAATAAAATGCTTGTGGTATCGGCAACATAGGGTAAGATTTTAGGTGCAAGTAAAAGCATTTCATTATAAATTTCTTCTGCATTTAATGGCTCAACTTGATATAATGATTTGAAAAGAATGTTTTTTTCTTTTAGAGCAGCTTCAATTTTTATTTTTAATAGTTCAGGCTCTGCCAAATCGCCAACCCTTACTCCTACTCTGGCCATCTTATCTTCATAACAAGGGCCAATTCCTCTTCCTGTTGTGCCAATTTTATTTTTATCGCTTAATTGTCCCTCTCTTGCCATATCAATTTGACAGTGATAGGGCATGATTAAATGAGCTTTTGGGCTGATTAATAAGCGATCTTTAGAAATATCTATACCTTGCTTGGCAAGACCTGATAATTCATTTAAAAAAACCTTAGGGTCAAGAACCACACCATTACCAATCACACAAACTTTGTTTGGGTGTAAAATTCCAGATGGAATGATATGTAAAATATACTTTTTATCATCAACAATTACAGTATGTCCGGCATTGTTTCCACCTTGATAACGCACAATGTAGCTAACTTCAGAGCTAAGTAAATCAACAATTTTTCCCTTGCCCTCATCGCCCCATTGTCCACCAAATATTGTCATATTAGCCATATAAAACCTTCCAAAATTATTTCAATTAATAAACAAACAACTTCGTAATATAAGACTCTTTGTCAATTGCGTCAACATTTTCTTAAGTATTAAAAAATATTATTTCACATTATTCTAATTTGCGATGTATGTTGATTTTTATTATCATATTAACGCAAAATATTATAAATACAATAAAATAAATTTATTTGAAATTTTTTTAAGGAAAGGGGGAAGCAGTCACGCCATTCCGGTTTTAAAAAACAATAATTATGGCATAATTTTTGATTTTAGACATTAAATAAAATATTAATAAATCAAAGTAGTTATATTTTATTTGAAAAAATGTTTTTTCAGGAAGGGGGGAGTTTGAGGGGGGAAAACTCATTTTTTTCAAAAAAATGGGGTTTCCCCTTCAATCCGGAATCACGTGGGGTTTCCCCTCCCAAGAAAATTTTAAATTATTCTTCGCCTGACATTCTAAGTAATTCTTTTTGTTTTGCTTTTTCATTTAGACGAATACAACGGCTATAGGTTGTATTATCAATAAATTCTTTGCTGATAAAGAAGTGGTTTTTAGCTCTTGCTGCAAGTTGTGGCCAGTGGGTAATGAGAAGCATTTGTCTTTTTTCGGCGAGTTCAGATAATCTGTCTGCCACTCTGTTTAGGGTAATTCCTCCAACTCCTGAATCTACTTCATCAAAAATCAGGGTGGCGTCTTCAAATTGGGATTTTTGTAAACCAATAACGGCCAGTAAAAATCTTGAAAGTTCTCCGCCTGAAGCTATTTTGTCGAGGGCTTGGGGGGTCTGACCCGGGTTTGGAGCCCAAAGTAATTTGACTGTTTTTTCTATGCTGGGACTATTTTTGGCGTTTGATTCGTCTTGATAGATGACATGAGAATTAAATTCAGGAATTACAGCTACTTTATCCGAAAATCCCAATCCTTTTAATTCTTCTTGCAGGGCTTTGCAAAAATCATGGGCAGCTTCTTCTCTTGCTGTATTTAAGGAAAATAAAATATTGTTTAGTTCAGTGACTGCAATTTTTTCTTCTTTTTCAAGTTTGATTATATCTAGGGAGCAGGCATCTAAAAAAGATAAATTTTCAGTTATTTCAGTTTGTAAATGTAAAATTTGTTCAAGTGATCGGTTTAATTTTCTTTTTAATTGTTGTAGGGCATACAGTCTTGATTCAATATCATCCAAACTTATTTCCAAATCCAAATCTTGCTCTTGATTTGTCGGCCCTTGACGAAAAACTTTGTCCAAATCCTTAACTTCTTCTGTAAAGGTAATCAGAGCCTGATAGGCATTGTCAATATTATTGATAAGTTCATCTTTTACTAATTTTTCAAGCACTTTTTCAAATTTGGACAAAAGGGTTAAAAGTCCTATTTCACCATCGCCATGGATAAGGCTGAGGGACTGATCAAAAAGGTTTTTAATATGTTCATTGCTTTTAAATTGACTTCTTAAATTCTCAAGTTTTTCTTCTTCGCCTTGCTTTGGGTCAACTCTTTCAATTTCTTGTTTTTGCATTTCTAAAAGTTCACGTTTGTCTTGTAAGCTTATGATCTTGGAATTTAATTCATCTTTTTGAGCTAAAATTGCTTTTAGTTTTTTTTGAACTTCATTTTTTTGGTTAAGTAACTCTTTATCTTTTAGAAAATCATCAATTATTTTTCCTTGAAAACTTGTTTGCAAAAGCCTTTGTTGCCCATGTTGTCCAACGTGTAGAATTAGTTTTGATTTCAATTCTTTAATCATTTCTTGAGAAGAAAGACTGTCATTTAGAAAAAAACGGCTTCTGCTTGTTTCAGCTATTAATTCACGCCTTAACATAAACTCTTCTTCACCAATATAGAAAACAGCCTCAACTTGAGCCTTTTCACTTCCTTTTCTGACCAAATCGGTGCTAAGTTTTTCACCAAGCAAGAATTGAATGGCTTTAAGAATAAAGGTTTTTCCTGCTCCCGTTTCACCTGTAAGAACGTTCATACCGGAAGTAAAATCAAGTTCAACATTTTCAATGAGAGCTAAATCTCTGATTCTTAAATATTCAAGCATAAAATTTCCCTTATATTTAGTCAAGTTGTGTTTTTTATTGGTGTTTTGATAATTTTTTATATGTAATATATTTATTTTATAAATTAAAAATAAATTATTTTCTTTTTAAACGTGGGTCTAGCATATCGCGTAAGCTTTCGCCCAATAAATTATATCCAAGTACCGTGATTAATATGGCAAGTCCGGGATAAAATGATAACCAAGGGGCAATGCTAAGCACATCTTTGCCATCAAGCAACATATTGCCCCAACTTGGAATGGGAGGTTGAACTCCAAGCCCAAGGAAACTAAGAGAAGATTCTACCAAAATTGCCCCTGCAATGCCTAAAGTAGCCGAAACAAGAACCGGAGCCAAGGTATTTGGTAAAATATGAACAAATAAAATTCTTGTTGATTTTGCACCTGCCAATTTTGAGGCGGCAATAAAATCTCTTTCCCTCAAAGTTAATGTTTCAGCTCTGACCAAACGAGCTACTCCCATCCATGAAGTAAAACCGATTACTATCATAATATTAAATAAACTTGGTTCTAAAAAGGCAATTACTGCCAAAATTAGAAAAAATGAGGGAAAGCAAAGCATTATGTCAACAAAACGCATTATGATTTCATCAATAATTCCGCCAAAATAACCTGCAATAAGTCCAAAAATAATTCCAATGGTCACAGAAATACCCACGGCCACAAATCCAACCCAAAGGGACACTCTTGCCCCATATAATAATCTGGAAAAAATATCCCTACCAAGGGCATCTGTTCCAAAAAGATGTTCGGAAGACGGAGATGCCAAAATATTGTCCAAATTTAATGTTTCCGGATTGTAAGAAGTTAAAAATGGTGCAAAAATAGCACAAAATGACATGAATAAGACAATAAATAAACCTAAACTAAAAAGAAAATTTTTTCTTATAAATTTTAAAACTTTCATATTTTACACTCTATTTCTAAATTTATTCATTGACCTTTGAAAAAGATCTAATTCTTGGGTCTGCCAAACGATAGCTAATGTCAGCCAATAAATTGCCAATTAATGTTAAAACAGCTCCCAAAACCAAATTTCCCATAATTAATGGATAGTCTCTGGCAAGAACAGCGCCATAAAATAATTGTCCGAGTCCGGGTAGGGCAAAAATACTTTCAATGATTACACTTCCGCCAATAAGCCCGGGTATTGACAGACCAAGTAATGTAATCACAGGCAAAAGAGCATTTCTGAGGGCATGATACCAAATAACTTTATTTTGGGAAATTCCTTTGGCTTTGGCAGTTAAAATATAGTCCTGACGCAATACTTCAAGCATTGATGAGCGTAAAAATCTGGAAGTTCCGGCAATACTTCCGACAGTTCCAATGAAAATCGGTAAAATCAAATGGTGGGCAATATCCAAAACTTTATCAAAGGAAGACAAGGTATCATAATGTAATGATGTTAATCCGGAAATCGGAAACCAACCAAGATCAATACAAAAATATAACATCATGAGCAAAGCAAGCCAGAAACCAGGCATGGCAAACCCTAAAAATACTAAAATTGTAAAGCCCTTATCTATCCAAGAACCTTGTTTGACCGCTGAAATAATTCCTATTGGTATGGCAATTAATAGGGTTAAAAAAAGCGATGTTACATTCATTCCAATGGTTAATGGCATGCGTTCTAAAATTTTATCAATAACAGGTCTACCATCTCCCGATAGGGAATTTCCAAAATCCAAATGTAATAATCTGACAAGCCAATCCCAGTATTGTACATATATTGGTTTATCAAGCCCATAAAGTGCATTTAACTTTTCTCTAAAAGCTTCACTTACCAAGGGATTTAAACTTGTTTGCATATCAGTGGGGGAACCAGGAGCCAAATGAATAATGAAAAAACTTACAATTGTAATTCCCCATAAAACAAGAAGCATCCAAATGGTTTTTTGAAAGATGTAAATAATGCGATTTTTAAAACTATTTTCAGTCATTACCTTTCCTTTATTTTCTTAAAGGGGAATTTGGCACGTCAATCCTTTTTTGTATTTATTGAGAGGGAAAACCACGTTTTTTTGAACCAATCCATAAAGCCTTACGGCTGGGGGAGTTTCAACATAATATTGTTTTTCCCCTCAAACGTGAGCAATCGCTCCCCCCTTTCCTTAAAAAACAAATTTTACCAATTCGCTTAGTCGAACATCATCGGTTTTATAAATTTACAGTTAAATCTAAATTAATCCAAGTTGATATGGATTTCACTTCTTCTGCCCAAGCCATGGGTGAAAGTCTGATATTTAAAAATTGGCGATAAATATCATCAAGCAAGGTTAATGCCATTTCAATTAAATATATTTTTTCATAAAAAACATTGTCAGGGTCATCACCCTCTTCAAGCTTGGCAATGGGAGGTGTTCTTAATGAGTTCAAACAAAAATCTTCTGCTTTTAAAGCTACTTGCCAATCCAGTTCATCTTTTGAAATACGAATTAATGCACTTACAACTTTTTTACCTGTGGAAAGTCCCAGTCTTGCTTCTCTCATGGGAGAAAAAGAACCTGAAACAGAAGCAGTTTCTTGATAATCGCCTTCACCGCCTCGTACAACCAATTTTTGTTCAAGCTTTACATGAAAGTTTTCTCCGTCATGCCCTGATTCAGGGGACATTTTGAAAAGTCCGTCCGCATATTCACTGCGATACCAAAGCCAAGTCAAAAACTCTTGTCCTAAAATTATATCTAAATTATCACCATTAAATACAGCCATTTAACATTCCTTTTTATTAGCATTTTTTTAGTTTTGAGCAAAAGTAGTTTCTTCTAAATTGTTTAGCCTGTCTTCACTGCCTTCACCCAAAATACTATACGCCAAAGTATATGGTAATATTTGTTCAAGTCCGAGTTCAAAAGTTTTACCAAATAAATCAATGAACATTTCAATAATTCTTCTTTGGGTTGAGCCTAAATAAATTATATTTTTATCAATTACCCAAACCACTTGAAAGTGAGCCGGGATTGGTAAAAATCTTGCTCTTAATTTTAGTTTTACCTGTTCAATTATTTCTTTTTTCCTATCTTTTGGAATAAATTTCTTGCCTTGCTCTTTAATCAACTCTTCTTCTTTGGAAAGAGCTAAAATAGTATATTTTTTTTGCACGGCAGGAGGTATTCTTCTGGTATCAAGACGCAAGGAAAATGTTATATATTGACCTTTTTGCGGTAAACTTTTATCCCAATTAATATCTAAAAAATCATCAAAATTTGCCCACCCCTTGCTTTGCTCTTCAACGGTTTCATCAATATCCACAATGGCAAATTGTTTTAATTTGTCTAGCAAGTTTTCATAAACTTCTTTTGGAACAGGATTTATAATACCAAAACGAGTAAAGCTGGTGCTGGCGTTTAAAAAACTCATACATTATTCCTTATATAGAGACCTCTGTATAATTATTTTTTCAAAAAAAATATTGCAAAAGTCATTAAGTTTGAATTTTTATTAAAAATTTGTATGCAGAGGTAAAAGGCACACAAATCAATCAGTTAACGCAAAAAATGTGATTTTTGCTATTCTTGATTTGTGGTCGAATTTTCCTTGCAAATTCTCCATGAAAGCTTACACAATGAATTGTGCAGAGCTTTCTATATAATCTAAAATTTCTTGTAAATATTATGCTAAGACAGCACACTAATCAAGTTTTAATTTTTATTCAATAAATTTCGGTTGATGTAATACTTTAAAAAATATATAAATAAAATCAATATTATATAAAATATATTTTTTTATTGGATTAATTAATAAAAAAGGTTTATAAAAGATTTAGAACCCAAAAAAGTGAGGGTAATATGAATTTAGTTAACATGGAACAAGCAGTAGAAATTATAAAAAATGATGGTTTATTAATTTACCCTACCGAAACTTTTTTTGGTTTGGGTTGTAAAATAAGTTCTGAAAGTGCCATAACAAAAATATTTATGGTTAAAAAACGTCTTTTGGCCATGCCACTACCTGTTATTGCGGCCGATTTTGAACAAATTAAAAGCATAACAAATTTATCAAATTCCTTGCAAGAGGACATTAAAAAAATTGCCGAACATTTTTGGCCGGGGCCCTTATCGCTTATTCTCCCTGCCAGAGCTACAGTTTCACCATTGTTGACGGGCGGAACCAAAAAAATTGCCATAAGGCAAAGTTCCCATCCCATTGCCCATGAATTAGTTCAAAAAATTGGTGAACCATTGGTTTCAAGCAGTGCAAATATTAGTGGTAGTGCTCCTTCCACGAAAATTTCCGATATGAATGTGGAATTTTTGAAAAATATAGGTGCAGTGCTTGACTTACCGCCTGAACCCGGCGGTAATTTGGCATCAACCATAATTGAGCCAAAGGGTGAAGGTAATTTTACCATTTTACGTCAAGGTGCAATAAATAGTAATGAAATTGTAAAACTTGGTTTTAATCTTGTTTAAAATATTTTTAAAAAGAGAAAATTATGAAAAAATGCCCACATTGTCATAATGACATTTCAAAGTATGATAATCCATATCCAACTGCCGATTGTATAATTTATGATGAAGACAGGGGAGTGTTGCTCATTGAGCGTGTAAATGAACCCCTTGGTCTTGCATTACCCGGTGGTTTTATTGAAACAGGTGAAAGTGTTGAAGATGGCGCCATAAGAGAAATGAAGGAAGAAACAGGACTTGATGTGGAACTTTTAGGAATTTTAGGAGTTTATTCTAATCCTAATCGAGATCAACGTTTTCATACATTAACCATTACCTATGTGGCAAGAGCCGGAGATTTGACAAAGTTACAAGCCGGAGATGATGCAAGAAATGCCAGATTTTGCCCACTAAATGAAATACCTAAACTTTGTTTTGACCATAATTTGGCCATTGAACATTTTATTCAATTTTTACAAAAAAAACGCCCCCTATTACCAATATTATATTAAGGAATTTGTTTTGAGAATATTGGCTCTTGGAGATGTAGTCGGTAGACTTGGCAGGCATGCCATAAGGGATTTACTTCCAAATCTTAAAAAAAAGTATGAACTTGATTTTGTAATTGCAAATGGTGAGAATAGTGCAGGGGGAGTGGGAATAACAACTTCAACATTAAATGAACTGTTGAGCTTTGGGGTGGACTGCGTAACCGGCGGTAATCACAGTTGGAAAAATAAAGAAATTTTTAATAAGTATGAAACTGAAACAAGGGTATTGCGTCCCGGCAATTTTCCCGATCCTGCTCCCGGGCGAGGTTCTTATATTTATACCAAGAACAATTTTAAAATTGCCGTATTAAATATTCAAGGAACTACATTCATGGACTGCTTGCCTTGTCCTTTTATTCATGCCCATAACTGGCTGGACAGTCTTGATGATGATATTATTTTTAAAGTTGTGGATTTTCATGCTGAAGCCACAAGTGAAAAAAAATGCCTTAGTTTTTATCTTGATGGTAAGGTCAGTGCTGTCTTTGGAACACATACCCATGTGCAAACAGCAGATGCTCAAATCTTGCCCAAGGGAACTGCTTATATTACCGATTTGGGTATGTGCGGAGTTGAACAATCTTGCCTTGGAATGTCCATTGAGTCTGTATTACCAAGATTTATCACCAAGCGTCCATCATCATTTAAAAGGGCAGATGGGACTGCTTCTTTAAATGGACTAATCTTTGAACTTGATGAAATTAGTGGAATGGCAAAATCTGTAACAACACTTAGAGAGAATTGCCCACGCACCTCTTTGGGCATATCTTCATAAATATTCGATAAATAAAATATTAAGTTAATTATATAATGTAAGAAAACACTCAAAAAGTTAGCCGAACAGTAGTTTTGTAAATGCCTTAAAAAATAATTGTATCTTATAATAAATTAAACTTGTTGAAATAAAATTTTAAACATGGGTAAGTTAAATGAAATATCATGATAAATATTTAAAAATATTGGAAGAAGAAATTGTTCCCGCCATGGGCTGTACCGAACCTATTGCCATTGCCTTTGCAGCTGCTAAAGCCAGAGATGTTCTTGGCTGTATGCCTCAAAAAGTGGAAGTTGAGTGTAGTGGTAATATTGTAAAAAATGCAATGTGTGTTACTGTACCAAATACAAACGGACTGAATGGAATTGCAGCAAGTGCCATTGCCGGTATTATATGTGGTGATGTGGCAAAAGAATTACAAGTTATCAGCGTAGTAAAAGAAAATGATATAAGTAATATGGTTGAATTACTTGAAAAAAATATTGTGGAAGTGAAGCTTTTAGATACAATTATTCAACTACATTTAATTGTAAAAGTATTTTCAGGTCAAGATTCAGCTTCCATTGAAATAAAACATTTACATACAAACATTTCAAAAATTACCAAAAATAATGAAGTGATTTTTGAAAAAGAAGATAATAATGATCAAACAGCCAATCTTTTTACCGAACGAGATATTTTATCTATTGAAGAAATTTATGATTTTGCAAATAATGTAAAATTGGAAGAAGTAAAAGAACTTTATGATGCTATCATAAAACAAAATATGGCAATAGCAGAAGAAGGGCTTAGTGGTAATTATGGGGTTGGCATAGGAAAAATAATCCTAGAGTCTGATCCTTACGATAGCCTTTGCAGTAAAATGAAAGCCTATGCAAGTGCAGCTTCGGAAGCTAGGATGTGTGGATGTAATATATCTGTTATGACAAATTCAGGAAGTGGAAATCAAGGACTTGCTTCTTCTGTGCCTGTAATTATCTATGCCAGAGAAAAAAATCTAACAGAAGAACAATTATACAGAGGACTTATTTTTTCAAGTCTTGTAACTATTCATCAAAAAACTCCCATTGGAAGGTTATCTGCCTTTTGTGGGGCTGTCAGTGCTTCTTGTGCAAGCGGTGCCGCCTTAACCTACTTGGCAGGAGGCAATATAAAGCAAATAAAAATGACCATTAGCAATACTTTGGCAAATATTTCAGGCATTGTTTGTGACGGAGCAAAAGCATCTTGCGGGGCAAAAATAGCTTCAAGCTTAGACGGTGCCATCATGGCACATCATATGGCAATGAAAAATAAAGTATATAAATCATATACAGGTATTTTAAAAGATGATGTCGAAGAAAATATTTCTGCTATCGGTCGCCTTGCCAAGTATGGCATGTATGAAACAGATAAGGAAATTCTAAGAATAATGCTCAATATTAAATGAGGAATCTTATGAATAAAACTCTTGAAATAATTAGGCTAAGAAGAACTTGCAGATCATTTAAAAACCTGAACAAATAAATGATGATGAACTAAGGGCTGTACTTTTAGCAGGAAGCTATGCTCCCAGCACGTTATTCCAATTTGGGGGCTTTGCCCCCAAACCCCCAGCAAAGGGAGTGACTCCCTTTGCAAACCCCAATG
>CAYJGE010000105.1:0-10884 GCA_964369835.1 uncultured Mailhella sp. | reverse complement strand
TTTTCAAATAAAATATAACTACTTTGATTTATTAATATTTTATTTAATGTCTAAACTCAAAAATTATGCCATAATTATGGTTTTTTAAAACCGGAATGGCGTGCATTACTCATATATGCATAATCAAGAATATTTTTACCCTCATTGTCAATCTCTGAAACAGAAAAAGGTATGCTCTACCCTAGGTTATAAATTTTATTCCCTGTGAAAAGCAACACTATTTTGCTTGTCACGCAATTCGTATTCCAAATCGACAATGCCGTTATATGCTTTGGTAGATTTAAGTTTGAGCTTTGTTTCAAAATTAATTTTATCAAATAATTTTATACCATTGCCTAGAATTATTGGAATGATTGAGATAGTGAATATATCTGCCAAGGAAAGTTCTATCACTTGATTTATAACTGACGCTCCGCCACAAATCCAGATATTCTTTCCACTTTCTGCTTTTAATCGCTGTAGTAAGAGGGCTAATTCTTCAGTCGTGAAAATGCGTTCATCATGAAGGGTTTCATTGTGTGAATGGTTGACTATATATGTTTTTTTGCCTTCATACACCCACTTATCAGGTGAAAGTTCTTCAACTATTTGCCTATATGTTGTATTTCCTAAAATAATAGTATCAACACTTTCGATAAAGGTAAGATAAGAACCGAGATTTTCTTTATCACTTCCATCACCCTCGAGAAAAGTTACGCCTCCATTACTGTCTGCCAAATAACCGTCCAAACTCATAGCCACATAGATGTGAATTTTTCTCATGACACTCCTCAGATAATTTAATTGAATAAAAACAAATCAATAATTATTGATTTACTTATTCAGCTTTAATTTTAATATAGGAAAATTATTGCCTTGGTCATCAACCTCACTCCTATCATATTGAACAAAATTCATAGCCTTATAAAATGCAAGAGCATTAGGATTTTGCTCATTCACATCAACATATTCAACATGAAGTTCATCAGTAGCTTGGGTAAGCAATTTTCTACCATACCCCTTTCTCATGAAAGGAGTATCTAAAAACAGCATTTCAAGTTTATTACCATCAATCCCCATGAATCCAATTGGTATATTATCGCTATACTCAACAACTAAAACCTCAATCTGTTCCAGCCCCATTTCAACAAAGGGAATAAGTTTTATTATATCGTCTTCACTCAGAAAAAGATGTGTGGCTTTGACACTTCTAAGCCATATTTCTTTAAGTTCTGATATTAATTCTTTATTTCTATTTTCTTGTTTAATTAATATTTTTTCATCCTTTGCAAGTTCATAATTAAAATCTATAACATACCTTGTTTCAAAATCAAAAAACACAGCATCTGTCAATTTAATTTGTAAGATAACAGTGTTTATGTCATTATAATCGCTATGCCCATTATCCCACCATTTTGCAAACACGATTTTTAACTTATTAGCAAGTTCAAGGTTTTCGTCATTATAAATATGCCCTAAATTACTTGCTATTCCATGAGCTGAAAAATAATCAGTTGAACACACACCAACTAACGGATTTTGTGCAATTTGTTTCATTTTCTCAGATTTGGCATCTACAATAGTATAAAAATTACCATCTTCAAAATAAGCGTCCACAATACGCACAGTAGGTCTGTTTCCATCTATTGTTGCAAGGGAAAGAAGGGTATCTTTACCAAAACGCTCATTTAACATTTCAATATCTTTTTGTAATTTTTCTTTACTCATTAAATTTTGCCTCCAATTATATAAATAATCTTCATTAAAATTATAGCATTGTTATCAATTTTTCAAGCCTGATTTTTATATAATTCAAGCTTAATACACAACCAATTGTATTATAAGACAATTTCAATAATTCTTTATTCATTTTTTTTGTTTCCATCTCAATACTGTTTTCTATCCCAAATTCTGTTTAAAAAAAATCTTTAGATGTCTGATTATTACTTCATTCATAAAGATTTTTGTAAATTATGTTGACAAAATTTTAATTTAAAATATAATTACGAAATCGAATTTCATTTTCAATAAGGAGAAAAAATGAATTTAAATAACAGATTTTTTATCTATGTATTCGGTTGCTTTTTACTTACCCTACCCATGATTAGTTCAGCTTTCGCCAATGAAGAAACTTCATTGATTTCAGAAGATAGCAGTTCTATGATAACTGACCCTGTGTATGTAACAGCCGGAAGAAAAGTGCAGGAACTTATGGATATTTCATATTCTGTCAATGTTATTACAAAAGAAGAGATTGAAAGAAACCCTGCAAACAATTTACAGGAACTTTTAAAAAATATACCCGGAATAACTATATCTACAGGTAGTTCAGCCGATGCAAACCGTATTTTAATACGCGGAGAAAGTTCTAGCGGGACTTTAGTATTGATTGACGGTGCAAAAGTCAGCTCTGTATTCCATGGTCATGGAGATGAATTAAGAATTGATCCTGCAATTATTGAAAAGATAGAAGTTATCAAAGGACCTGCCTCAGTTCTTTATGGTGCCGAAGCTCTTGGGGGTGTAATTAACATTATTACAAAAAAAGGTGGCACAAAGCCGATTCAGGGCTCAACAAGAATGTCTTACAGTTCTGAATCTGACTCCACAACTTTTTCTGCAAGTCTTTATGGCAAAGTAGATGATTTTTCCTATAGGCTATTAGGATCTTTTGAAAATTATGGAGAATATCTTGATTATCATACACCAATAGAAGGTTCAAAAAGTGATGCATGGGACATAAATGCATATGCTGCTTATGATATTACAGATAATTTTAGTGCAAGCCTAAACTATGAACACTATGATCAATGGTCTGAAGGTTTATCACTAACTTCATATGAAGATGTAAAAACAAACAGATATGCAACAGAGTTTAAATTTACAGATTTAGCTTCATTTTTGCCAATGATTAAAGTGAATGCTTTTCTTTGGGATTATAAACAAGAAGATTTTGCTTCGACATATAAAACTGACTCTATTATAACAAATTATGGGATAAACTTACAGTCAGACTGGTCAATTGGAGACCATACTTATATTATAACCGGTTTTGAATGGTTGCGTGAAGAGTATGATTATGATAGAAATTATTCAAATGGAAATGTGAATTTAAGAGATGCCGACGCTGATACTTATGCGGCTTTTGTTTCTGTGGATCATATTTTACCATATGATTTTACACTAAATTATGGTGCAAGATACATCCATTATACAACAGAAGTGGACAGACGAGTGGAACTTGATTCTACAGGCGCATATCGCCCGGGTACGACCCCACAACATAATGTATCAGGTGATTCAGAAGGCAAAGTTATTTTTAATGCAGGACTTATTTGGTCCGGAATAGATAATTTAGCTTTAAGAATGGCATGGGCACAAGGCTATAGACCTCCCACTTTTTATTACAAATATCTTGATATTCCAAGCGGTCATGGTGGTTTTATTGGTAATCCTGATCTGGTTCCCGAAACATCTGACAATTTTGAAATTGGTGCAAGATATGATAATGGCAAATTTTCAGCTGATATTTCTACCTATTATAATATTAGTAAAGAACGTATCAGTACACAAACAGTCAATATAAACGGAAGAAATTATACTCAATGGATTAATGTAGATAAAACAAATACAATAGGGATAGAATTTATATTTAATTATAAATTTGCCAATGGAATAGAACCCTATTTAAACGGCTCATGGCTACGCAGAAAGTATGAATATGATGACGGTACTTCAGTAACCAACAGCGGTATTCCGGACTTTAGTGCAAGATTTGGTATAAAATATAATTATACATTTAAAAATGATGTTCGCTTTAATGCAGATTTATATGGTATTTATAACTCAGAAGTTAAGTTTAGACCTTATGTTAGTAGTTTAGGAGGATATATTGATGCAAAAAACGATGATTTTATAACAGGTAACCTTTCATTTGGTTTTGAATGGGGAAAAAATGCTGATTACTATCTCCAAGTGGATTTAAAAAATATTTTTGATCAAAAATATGAATATCTCTCAAATTATGATGAATATGAACCCGGATTTAATGCAGGCTTAGTATTAGGCATGCGTTTCTAAAAACACTACAAAATACTACAAAGAATCACTGATTAATCTTCTTGGGTGAAAAATTTTTGAAAAAAATTTTTCACCCAAGTTTTTTAAATTAATCCATGACGCTTAGTCTCACTTTGTTCGACACAAGCTGGATAAGTTTCAACATAATGTTGTTTTTCCCCTCAAATGTAACTGCTTCCCCCCTCCCGAAAAAACAAATTTTATAAACAGAGACTTCTTTGTACTATAAAAATCACAATATATTCAACATATTATACTATTTTCCATTAAACTGAAATTGACAATTATTTATCCATATTATAATATTGGAAATTCTAAAAATATTGATATTCCAACTAAACATTGGACAAATTTACACATATAGGATTATAACCACTTAAATTTACATATTTTTAAACTATGTTTAATCCATAATTTGTTTGGAGATAAGCATGGTGTTCAGATAATTTTTTACATCTAATATATTGATTTTATAAATTAAAAATAATTTTTTAAAACTGTTATAATAAAATATATTATCAATAACTTCCCTTTTTATATTATTTAAAATTAAAAAATAACGTAGTTGAAATTTGTTTTTTCAGGAAGGGGAGGGTTTGGGAGGGGAAACCTTATTTTTTTCAAAAAAATAGGGTTTCCCCTCCCAAGAAAATTAGCCGAACAGTAATGGGAGGTAGAGTTTGTCGCAAAAACTGTCATTGGCTCAAAACGTGCAAAATTTAAACTTTGATTTTAACAATTTAAATTTTGATATTGAAAACATAACAATCGGGGTTACGGGACATCGCAAAATAAAAGCTGAGGGCTTGAACACAATCAAGGATATTGTGGAACAAAAATTAAAAAATATCCAAGCAGAATATAATCAAAAGTCAGTGCTGAAAAATACAAAATCCATAAATTTTGCTATAGCTTCTTGCCTTTCAGAGGGGACAGATAGGTTTGTTGCCAAGATAGGACTTGAGCAAAAAATGGAACTTCATGTTTTTCTGCCTTTTACATGGGAAAGCGAGTTGCATGGCTATGACTTAGCTGAGCAGGAAAAAGAGCAATCCAAAAAGGAATTAATGGAATTTAAAAATAAGTGCCAATCTTGTTTTATTTTCGGTCAAAAAGAAGAAAAAGAACATGATAAAGATAATAAAAATGAAGATGAACGCAAAGAAATCCGTCATAAAATCTACCTTGAAGCAGGTCTCGCCATGCTAAAAAAAAGCGACATTATAATTGCCCTCTGGAACGGTGAAGAACAAAAAGATCAAGGTTCAACTTATGACATAATCCAAAGAGCAATTTTGCAAAATAAACCTGTCTATTGGGTGAAAGTTGAAAAAGAATAATAAATTTCAACACATAAATAAGAAACTGATCTAAATCAAGAAAAAGAAGAAAACAAAGGCAAAACCATGCAAGATTTAAAAGAAATCAAAATTTTTATAGCATCATCAGAAGAACTTAAACACGAACGCCAAGTTTTTTCAGATTTGGCATTAAAACTAAGCCTTTTATTAAAATCAAAAGGAATTAAAATTGTTCTTGAAAAATGGGAGTATTTGGACTCCTCAATGGGAATCAAGCACAAGCAAGATGAATATAATGATGTACTTGTTGAATGTCATATCTGCATAGCCATTTTTTGGACAATTTTTGGCGATTTTACAAGCAAGGAGTTTAATGTCGCAAAAGAAGAAGTAAAACAAGGAAAAATGTTAAAAGAAGCTCTGCTTTACTTTAAAAACGGTTCTATCAATCCAATGATTGATGCCAATCAACAAAAAGAAAATATCGAAAAATTAACAACCTTTAAAAACGAATGTAAAGAAAAAAAACTGCCATATTTCAACTTCCAAAATGACACAGAACTGACCTACCTTTTCATTACACTTATAGATAAATACTGCAAAGAACATTTTGACATTCCCATAACAAAAGTTGAAAATAATAAACTAATGGTGGAACATAAAATGTTTGTGAATTTGAACGAAATTAAATGAAACTAAACTGATTATATAGAATTATTATGCAAAACCATTCAATATTCCCACCCCCTCCAATCCCAAAAGAAAAATCCGCATGCTTTAGCGGTTATCGCTTGCAAAAGTTTCCGCCTAATACCAATTTTGAGAAAATAAAGCTTGCTCTAAGAAACGCGATAGCCGATTTAGTCCAAAGAGGCTATACCACATTTCTTAGTGGCATGGCTGAGGGTTTTGACATGATGGCGGCCGAAGAAGTTGTCAAACTAAAAACGATAAATCCCCATATTAAATTTATTGCTGTTATTCCCTGCCATGAATTTAGAGAGTTCAGCCTCCATGATGCAGAAATTTTCAATCAAGCCGATGAAGTCATTGCTGTTTCAGATAAGGTTGAAACTAAAGCTTATCATGCACGCAATCGCTTTATGGTGGATAACTCCTCTACCCTTGTTTGCTATTTCGACGGCAAAGGCGGAGGAACAAAATATACTGTAAATTATGCCACTTTGCACAAAAAACAAATCATAAATTTAAGTTGAAACTCGGAAATTGACTCACAATATCAATTACATTATTATAAATCCAATTTGAGTCTGAGAGGGTAAGGAAATGGCTAAAGAAAAAAATGAAATAAAAATCTATTTGGTTGCGGCTGACGATTTACAAGACGAAAGCCTTGCAATCCCTGAATTACTTGAGCAACTCAACCGAGTTTTCAAATACAGGAACATTGAACTTCAACTTATACGCCATAATGATAATATGGGTAAACTTGAAGATTGCAAACTTTGCCTTACGCTTTATTATACAAAATTTGGCAATTATGGCAGAGATAAGTTTCAATCTGCCTATGAAGCTTTAACAAAGAGTGAAGACAATCCCGAGAAGATTTATGTTTTTTTCAAGCATAGTGAAAACCTCGATGATGAAATCAAACAGGATTTACGAGACTTCAAACAAGATTTTGTAAAAAATTACGGACATTTTTTTTGTAAATTTAAAAATATAGACACCATGAAGCTTGAATTTCTTATGCAATTGGAATTGTATTGTACTTCGGGACATGAAAAGCTTTTGAAAGTGGAAAATCAGCAAGTTATGATTGATAAAGAAGTTTTTGTTAATTTAGCTGAAATTCCTTTTGCAAAGTTAAATGAAAGCTATACAGAATTGGCTAAAACACTTGAAAAGCTTAATAAAAGAATTACACGCCTACAAGCCAGAAAAGAGGAACTTGACGAAGATGAAAAAGAAGATTTGCAGGATTCTTTGAACGAATACAATGAAAAACAAGAAAAATTTGCAGAACTTCAAGAAAATTTATTCAATACTGCCCTACAAATTTCTAAACTCTCAACTGCAACTCGTTCATCACAGCTTCAAGAGGCTATTGATTATTTTAATAAAGGTAAATTGGGCGAAGCCAATCTTATATTAAAGCAAATTTCAGAGCAAAAAGAGGAAGCTTTTAATAAATTTGACAGAGCAAAAGAAATTTTTGAAGAAGAAAGAAATGGTATTATTTTAATCTTAGAGGCTGCAGAACTTCGGGCAAGCACTGTTCTTGCCGATACAAGCATAGAAATTGAAGAACGTATTGCAGAAGCAAAAAAAGCACATATTGAAGCCATTGAATGTGCAAAGAAAATTGTTTACGAAAAAGAAAAATTGAGCGATTTGCTTTTTGAATACGCTTGTTTCCTCGATAAATATGCTTTCTTTAATGAAGCAATAGAAATTTATAATGAACAAATTATATTAGCCGAAGAATTGTACGGCACAGAACACGAAAAAACAGCCATAAGCTATAATAATATTGGTATGGTGTACGATTATTTTGGTGATTTTGACAAGGCTTTGGAATATTTAGAAAAATCTTTAGTAATATGGAAAAAAGTATTGGAGTTGGAACATCCAAACATAGCTTCTGGCTATAATAATATTGGTGCAGTGTACAAATCTCTTGGAAATTTTGCCAAGGCTTTAGAATTTTATAATAAAGCTTTGGCAATAAATGAAAAAGTATTGAGTGTGGAACATCCCTGTACAGCCATAAGCTATAATAATATTGGTGGAGTGTACGATTCTCTGGGTGATTTTAACAAAGCCTTGGAATATCTAGAAAAAGCTTTGATAATATGGGAAAAAGTATTGGGATTGGAACATCCAAATACAGCTTCTAGCTATAATAATATTGGTGCAGTATACAAATCTCTTGGAGATTTTGATAAGGGATTAAAATTTTATGATAAAGCTTTGGCAATTACAGAAAAAGTATTGGGTATGGAACATCCCGATACAGCAATAAGTTATAGTAATATTGGTTCGATGTACTATTCTCTCGGAGATTTTAACAAGGCTTTGGAATTTTATAATAAGGCTTTAGTAATAAATGAAAACGTATTTGGTGTGGAAAGTCCCTCTGCAGCCACAAGCTATAATAATATTGGCCTAGTGTGCGACTCTCTTGGTGATTTTGATAAGGCTTTAGAATTTTATGATAAAGCTTTATCAATACGAGAAAAAGTATTGGGATTGGAACATCACGATATAGCCACAAGCTATAATAGTATTGGTTTAGTATACTCTTCTCTCGGCGATTTTGACAAGGCTTTGGAATTTTATAATAAAGCTTTGGCAATATTTGAAAAAGTATTGGGATTGGAACATCATGATACAGCCACAACCTATAATAATATTGCAAATTTATATTCTGATCGGAAAGATTTTACTCTTGCTTTAAAATACTTTGAAAAAGCATTGGCTGTATACATAAATACATTTGGTGAAAAACATCATGATACAGCAATGGAATACGACCGTATTGGTTTAACGCATTATTACCTTGGAAATTTTTCTGATGCCTTATCAAATTGCTCAAAATCTTTGAATATTTTATTAGAGGTTGTAGGTGCTGAACATATGCATAGCGGGGTGCTTTATAATAATCTGGCCCTCGTACATAGTGCAAAAAATGAGTTTGAAAAAGCTTTGGAATATTATGAAAAATCTTTAAATATACATATTAAAACGTATGGAGAAGAACACCCTGAAATTGCCACAAATTATGCAAATACAGGTGGAGTCTATGAAAAGCAAGGCGAATATGAAAAAGCATTGCAATATTACGAAAAAGCATTAAATATGCGGAAAATATTTTTCGGTGAAGAACACTATATCACTTTAATGAGTTATAATGATATTATCCAATTATGTTTCACAATCAATGAATATGAAAAAGTTAAAAAATATTTACTTAAAAAACTAGAAATTGAAAAGAAAAACTCCCAAGAAAGCAATATTGCAGAAACGTATTTTCTTCTTGGCATTGTCTACGAAAATACACAAATGTTTTCAACTGCCTTAGAATATAATCTTAAAACCTTACCCATTTTTGAAAAAGAATTTGGGTTGGAACATCAATATACTTGTTTATGCTATAAAAGCATAGGCAATAATTATATAGAACTTGAAGATTATATTAAAGCTCTTGAGTATTCTTTAAAAGCCCTTGAAAGTGGAAAATTTGCCTTTGCAAATGATGAGTCACAAACTGCACTTATTTTAGGAAGTATTGCCTTTATATACAACAAACAAGAAAACTACCCAAAAGCCCTTGAATATAGATTTAAAGCTTTGGAAACTAGAGAAAGAGTGTCAGGCACAGAGCATATTGGTACAGCCTTTCTCTATTTCAAAATAGCCGAAATCTACGAAAACCTTTCCGATTTCCCACAAGCCAAAGAATATTACCAAAAAGCCCACACAATCCGTGAAGCACAACTGGGAGCCGATCACGAAGACACCCGCGCTTGCACAGAAAAATTTAACAATCTTGAAACAAAAATCTAACCAAAGGAGCGAACCATGAAACTGGAAGGAATAAAAGATTCATCAGGTATGGCAATCTGTCAAGATGGTATTCTTATTAAACGTTCTTGGATTCCTCCTGAGCGTGACGACGAAAACGGTGAAATTATTCTAGAAGGTTACTACGAAGACACAGACATCACCGAAGATTTGCCCATGTATCTTTATGAATCCTGTGTTTTGCAAGAGGGGCTTACCTTGCGGGATTTGTTTAAACTTTGTGATAAGCATAAAGATTTTCTTGCAAAGCTTCAATATCGTAATTTCTTTTTGCAATATTTGGAATTGGGGCTGAATGTACCTCCAGCCCAAGATCCGTCTACAAAATCTCTGTCTACTCCCGAAAATGATAGCACATACCCCGGTCGGTGGGCAGGCTATATACTTTCTACCACTATGACTATTGAACAAGAACACCCCCATGAAGAATATTCCTATTTAAACATGGGTAGCGTATCTTCTGATGGAAATATTGATGAAAGCAAAAAAATCCTTGTAGATAAAAAAGAACATGTAACCGATTCCATGGGTTTTTATCATGATTTTTCGGGTTATAGCTTCCCTTTGACTCAAGAAGATTTGGATAAACTTGAATATCCAGAAAGTCATGCCCTTGGCGAAGTTGTACTCTATGGGGGGCTAAATAGTTGCCTTAAAGAAAATATGGATCTTCCGCTTAAATTGAATGACACCATACGATTAAAAGAGGATGCTGGAAACAGATGGGAATATTATAATATGAACAGAGCCTTTTCATATAAATTGGGAGAAATTATCCATGAAATTTTTTATGAAATCTCCTATCACGGCTCTCCCGAAGACAGTGAGGAATTTTCTGAAAAATTGACAAAAACAAAAAAGAAACTTGACGAAGTTTTGAAAAATAAGTCATAAAGTAATAGATATGATATTATGATACTTGCAGTAAATCATTTTATGTGAACACGATATAATTATTTAGAATTTTAGCCTTGCA
>CAYJGE010000104.1:0-10995 GCA_964369835.1 uncultured Mailhella sp. | reverse complement strand
TGTTTCAAAAAAACGTGGTTTTCCTCCTCAAAAAATACAAAAACGGATTGACGTGATATTAGGGTGTGTTTTTGAATTATTTTTTCGAGAGAGGGAACTTTTGAAAAAGTTCTCCCCCTCTCGAGCTCTCCCCCACAAAACTTTTTAATAACAATGTGTTAGCAACTATAATTTAATAATTACCACTTGAAAGGGTTTATTTTGAAATATGAAACGGACAATCCATTGTTCAAAATAAATACCTTACTTGAAAATTGAAATGGTAATTTTTTTGTAACATATTTATATAAAGAGATAATTGAAACCTCTGCACAAAAATTTATCTAAAAATAAAAAATTTCATTCTAAAAACAGATTTTTATTAAAAAATTAATAATTGTGCAGAGGTCTCTAATTAGGTAAAGCCGGCGGTTACAATTCACTTTTTACACTAGGGATTTAATAATGGTGGAAGAACACACTATTTTAAAAAATATCAATAAAAAAACAAAAGCTGAGTTGGTCAGAATATTTTTTAGAGAAAATCTTGGTTCTTTGATGTTGGCAATTTTTTTTGGTCTTTTGCTATATTTTATTTATGCTGAAGCAAGTAGTCAATACCGTTGGCAATGGAATAGAATTTGGCGATATATCGGAGTTTTTAGCGAGAACGGATTTAAGGCAGGCCCTCTTTTGGAGGGTTTGTATCTTACCCTATTGTTAATTTTAAATTCATTAATCTTAGCTATTATATTTGGTTTTATTCTTTGTTATGCAAAATTGTCTCTTTCGCCTGTTGCCCGTTTGGTTTCAAGTCAGATTATTTCCATAATCAGAAATACGCCCTTATTAATTCAGCTATTTTTATTCTATTATGTTTTTGCGCCCATTTTTAATTTATCCAATTTTAGTTCGGCTGTATTAACCTTGGCTCTTTTTGAAGGTTCCTATTTGGCAGAAATTTTTAGAGGGGGAATAGTTTCAATTCCCAAAACCCAATGGGAAAGCGCATTTAGCCTTGGCATGACAACAAGCAATACCTTATCTATTGTAATAATTCCCCAAGCCTTACGCAATATCCTGCCCTCATTTTCAGGGCAATTGATTTCATTAATTAAAGATACTTCCTTGGTTAGCGCCATTGCTGTTGCCGATTTGACTCAAAAAGCCAGAGCTTTGATCTCCGAAACATTTTTATCCTTTGAGACTTGGCTTTTGGTGGCTTTATTTTATTTTATTTTAACAGCTTTTGTCAGTATTCCTGCCTATATTTATCAAAGAGTAAAAATTAATAAAATTTAAAATAAAAATTTCATTCTAAAAACAGATCGCAATGACGTTTTATAAAAAAAGTAATTTTACATTGGTCTCAAATCTTATGTTTTGCAGAATTGATTAAGTAAATTTAAACAAAAAAAAGGCAGATAAATCTGCCTTTTTCAATTTAATATTATACGCAACCGGTAGGTTTAGGAAGACCTGCCATTTTGCAAGCTCCTTTACCAGGACCTGATGGGAACAATTCATATACTTCTTTCAATTTGTAACCTGTGTTTTTGGAAAGAATACGAACCATTGGAGCAATACCGTTTTTGCGGTAGTAATCTTGAAGGAAATCAAGAATTTTTTGGTGGTCTTCGTTAAGTTCTGAAATACCTTCAGAATCTTTAACATATTCTAACCATTCCGGACACCAGTCATCAAAACGTAAAAGAAAACCGTCTTCATCAACTTCAAAGTTTTTGCCTTTGTAAGTAACTTCAGCCATGAGAGTCCTCCTTGGACAATTTGGGCATTTTAATTGTAGACATTTGCGAAACAAATATCGTTTTTAAAACATAAAATAATTTAGTTTCTACCAGAATGCAAACATAAAATGTTTTGCTGATAAGCGGAAAATAATAACCGCTTGATTTTTAAAGAGTATGTATAAACATATCTTGTAATTTTTGTAAGAATAAGAAAAAAAACTGATATTGTAAAGCGTTTTTTTTTAAATTTTCATTTTTTTTAAATTTTTTATAAGTGGTTTATAAAGTTATCAATTTTATAAACCTTGTCTGCCACGTAATATCGAAGCACGCATTTTTCCTTTAAAACTTCCAATAAATTATTTTGAATTGGCAAATCCATGGGTCTTAATCTGATGTAAACATCATGCACACTTGCCTCTCCTTTTTGTCCACCTGTTAAAATGGAAGTAATTCTTCCGCCATTTTCAATAATGGATGAAAGCACAGGCTGTAGCGAGCCGGGGGCATCAGAAACTTCAAAGGCCAATAAAATTCCGTCTTTTCTTGCGCCTGTTATTTCCAAAAGAACTTTAAAGACATCATGCTCTGTGATTATTCCGACAATACAACCATCTTCATTAATGACAGGAAGTCCTGTCAGTTTTTTGTCTGTCATAATCAGGGCTACTTGTTCTATTGTAGAGCCATGATGTACGCATATGGGATTGGCTGTCATAATGTCTTTGGCTTTAATTTCGGATAGTAAATAATAAAGTTCATGCACATCAAGGGTGCTTGCTTTTGAGGGGGAAGCGTCCTTGATGTCACGGTCGGAAACTATTCCGATGACTTTATTGTTACCGTCAACAATGGGAATACGACGAAAATTATTTTCCTTTAAAATGCGTGAAAGTTTAAGCATGGAAGTATCTTCTGTTGCTGTTATGACATCGGCTGTCATCCATTCTTCAATAAGCATATCTGTCCTCCAAAATAAACAAAAACTTTGCTTAAAATTTTTAATTTAATTACTGAAACATTTTAATTTAGGAAATGCCGATTAAATCGAAATTTTAAATTTTGTAAAATTTGAAAGCATTTCCTTTCGTCCAAAATTAATATATCTTTATTTTATAAGTTAGGCAAGTTAATCGAATTTATTTTTTTTTGAAAGTTATATGGGGGTAGAGTTCTCAATTTTTATTGAAACTGCTTTAATACAAAAAAAGAACCTAGTCAAAGTGACTAAATTCTTTTTTTAGTTGACAAACAAATATTTTCTTTTTTATTTAATTAATTTTTATTAATAATATTTATATCTTAATATATCTCCTTAGTTTCTTTCTTTGTCCTGTTTTTTGCCATGTTCTTTGTTATGCCCTTTGCCATGTCCTTTGCCCATTTTTCCAAGATCAATACCAAATTCTTTTTCAACTTTGTCTTTAAACTCATTACGGCTGTCATGAGTTTTATTTTCAAGCTCTACAATTTCACGAGCCAATTTTGAAATTTGTTCCGGTTGTACATTTGGATTTTGAACAAAAGCTTTGTATTCCATGCGTTTAATTTTCAATTCATTCATCACGGGGCGAATTTGTTCAAATTGAGCATCACGCATATCTTCAAATTTTTCTTGTTGTTCAGGGCTGAGTTGTTCAATTATACCTCTGCCACCACATTGGCCATCTTTTGCAACTGCATAGCTTATTCCTGAAAAAGTTAATCCTATAATGGCAAGACTTGCTATAATTGTTTTTACTTTCATTTTTATCTCCGATAATTTGGGTTAAAGTTTTTACATAATATTTTTATGTATAAGTTCATTGTTTGTTGTTATCCGATACCTGACTATAGCAAATGGCGTGCCAAAATTTAAAAAAATATATAACATATTGAAAATAAAACAATATTTTCTTTGAAAAAATAATGTTTTTTGTTTTTCTACTTTAAACTAAAAAAAACTATTACAAAAGGTAACATATTTTTAAATTTATGCTACTTTTTTACTCATGTTATAAAATAATGCTATAAATATAATATATTGCATTATGTGGTTTTCTATCTCAAAAAAAGAGACCTCTGCACAATTATTAATTTTTAATAAAAATCTGTTTTTAGAATGAAATTTTTATTTTTAGGGCATTTTTGGAAAAGAATTGTCCTGAAATGCCCTAAACACTTCATGAAACCTTTGCACAATGAATTGTGCGGAGGTTTCAAAAAGGATTGGAATGATTGTTTGAAAAATCACAAGTTTTTTTTCTTGCTCCTCAATATTTTTCATGATAAAAATGATTTACTTATATTTTTATTAAGGAGCATCAAATGCCTAAACTACGTTTATTATTACCTTTATTGGTTCTTGTGCTAGCACCGATGAGTGCAATGGCCGCAGGCGGTCATTCGCTTACTCCGGAGGGAGTTGCCTTACCTCTTTACTGGGTAATACCCTTTGTATGTATGTTATTGTCCATTGCCATTATGCCTCTTGCCATTCCCCATTTTTGGCATCACCATTATGGTAAGGTGTCAGCATTTTGGGCACTTGCCTTTTTAGTTCCGGCAACCCTTGTCTATGGTTTTCCAAATGTCAGCTTTTTTGCTGTAGAAACCATTGTGCTTGAATATTTACCGTTTATTATTTTACTTTTATCTTTATTTACGGTTGCAGGCGGAATCAGGTTAAAGGGAAGCTTGGTTGGTACTCCCATTGTAAATACGGGGATTTTGGCCTTTGGTACATTAATAGCAAGCTGGATTGGAACAACAGGGGCAGCCATGCTCTTAATTCGTCCCATGCTAAGGGCAAATGCTCACCGTAGATTTAGAATTCACCAAATTGTATTCTTTATTTTCTTGGTTGCCAATATCGGTGGCTCTTTAACACCTCTTGGAGATCCTCCGTTATTCCTTGGCTTTTTAAAAGGTGTTTCCTTTTTCTGGACAACAAAATATTTATTTGTAATGACAATCTTTATTTCAGTTATTTTATTGGCTGTATATTTTCTTATTGATACTGTACTTTATGCAAAAGAAGGAAAGCCAAGCCCTCGCACAGATGTGAATGCTGAAAAATTCGGACTTGACGGAACAGTTAATATTATCTTTATCGGTTGTATTGTCGGGCTTGTGCTTATGAGCGGAAGTGTAAACCTTGGGGCTGTTCACTTCTACGGTTTTGATGTTTTCTATCAAAACATTTTGCGTGATGTCTTACTCTTGGTTGTTTGTGCTCTTTCTTTAAAATTTACCAGTCGTTCTTGCCGTGAACTTAATGATTTTAACTGGGAACCCATTGCTGAAGTTGCCAAATTATTTATAGGTATTTTCTTAAGTATGATTCCTGCGCTTATTATTTTGCGTGCAGGAGAAGATGGAGCTTTGGCCAATCTTATTCGTTTGGTTAGCGATGAAAACGGAAATCCTGTAAACTATGTATACTTTTGGTTAACAGGTACTCTTTCAGCTTTCCTTGATAATGCTCCTACCTATTTGGTATTCTTTAATACAGCAGGCGGCGGACTTGAAGGTGGTGCAAAGGCTCTTATGGACGGAGTGGGAACACTTACTGCCATTTCAGCCGGTGCCGTGTTCATGGGTGCAGTTACCTATATCGGTAATGCTCCAAACTTCATGGTGCGTTCAATAGCTGAAAACAGTGGTGTAAAAATGCCCAGCTTCTTTGGCTATATGCTTTGGTCTGTCGGTATTTTATGCCCAATTTTTGTTGTTGTTACCTTTTTATTCTTTTAAAAACAATTAAAAACAATTTTATTAAAAAATAATAAAATTATAAAAAAAGACTTTATGCTTTATATGGCCTAAAGTCTTTTTTTTATTCAATAAAATTTATAATTAAATTTAAATATAAATTTATGAGCTTGACGATTTTACAATAATATATAAGTATATTATCGTTATTAATATGGAGGCAATAAATGGCAGACTATAAAAAAACTTTAAATTTACCTAAGACTTCTTATCCCATGAAGGCGGACTTGGTTCATAAAGAACTGGAAACTTTAAAGTTTTGGGAAAAAAACAATATTTATGACAGCATGTTATCCGCATCAGGTTCAAAAGGCACTTATCTTTTGCATGATGGTCCTCCCTATGCCAACGGAAATATTCATTTGGGTACAGCTTTAAATAAAATCATAAAAGATATAATTGTAAAATCAAAAAACCTTGCAGGCTATAAATGTGAATTTGTGCCAGGCTGGGATTGTCACGGATTACCCATTGAGCGAAATGTGGAAAAGGAACTTGGAGAGAAAAAACAACTCATGCCAACAGCTTCAATCCGCAAGGCTTGCCGTAAATATGCTCAAAAATATCTTGATATTCAACGCAAGGAATTTAAACGCCTTGGGGTTTTTGGCATTTGGGATAAACCATATATGTCCATGGATCCGGCCTACGAGGCAGTAACAGCCGGAGAATTGGCCAATTTTGTGGATAGTGGAAATTTAAATCGTTCAAAAAAACCTATTTATTGGTGTAATTCTTGCCAAACAGCTTTGGCAGAAGCAGAAGTTGAATATGCCGATCACAGTTCACCATCTGTTTATGTTCGGTTTAAAATTGATGATCCAAAACTAGATCAAGTTTTCCCTGAAATTAAAAATTTAAATAATGTTTATTTCATTATTTGGACAACAACCCCTTGGACATTGCCAAATAACTTGGGGATAAGTGTACACCCTGATTTTGTATATTCATTAATCGGAGTCGGGGACGCTAAATATATTATTGCAAAGGATTTGGTGGAAAGTTGTGCCAAGGAATTTGCCTGGGACAGCTATATTGAATTTGCCAGTGTAAATGGAAGTGTTTTTGATAAAATGATTGCAACGCACCCATTTTATTCACGCAATTCTTTGGTTATGCTTGGAACACATGTTACCTTGGAGGCTGGAACAGGTTGTGTCCATACTGCTCCTGGCCATGGACGAGAAGACTATGAAGTTGGTTTAAAATATGGGCTTGAAGCCTATTCACCCCTTGATGATGCAGGGCGTTTCTTGCCGGCTGTTGAATTTTTCAATGGTATGAATGTTTTTGATGCCAACCCCCATGTTATTGCAAAGTTGAAAGAAGTGGGTAATTTGGTTGGAGAAGCAAAAATATCTCACTCCTATCCCCATTGTTGGCGTTGTCATGAACCCATTATTTTTAGGGCCACAACCCAATGGTTTATCACTATGGATGGCAATAATTTGCGTCAAAAGGCATTAAATGCCATTCAAAATGACGTGAATTGGATTCCTGCTTGGGGAAGAGACAGAATTTATAATATGATAGAGCAAAGACCAGATTGGTGTATTTCAAGACAAAGAACTTGGGGCGTGCCAATTTTAGCTTTATTGTGTAAAGATTGCGGTGAAGCTTGGCAAGACAGTGAATGGATGCGAAATATTGCAAAATCTTTTGCCGCCCACCCCACAGGTTGTGATAAATGGTATGAAGCAGATGACAGTGAAATCATTCCCAAGGATTTAAAATGTAAGCATTGCGGAAGTGAAAACTGGAAGCGTGAAACTGATATTTTAGATGTTTGGTTTGATTCAGGCACAAGTTTTGCCGCTGTCATGGAGCAAAGACCCGAATGTGGTTTTCCTGCCGACCTATACCTTGAAGGTTCTGACCAACATAGGGGCTGGTTTCACAGTTCCCTCTTGGTTTCCATCGGCACAAGAAACAGGCCTCCCTATCTCAATGTTTTGACTCACGGCTATGTTGTTGACGGAAAAGGGCATAAAATGTCAAAATCAGTGGGCAATGTTGTTGTTCCCGATGAAATTATTTCTCAACATGGGGCAGAACTTCTCAGGCTTTGGGTTTCAAGTATTGATTATAGGGAAGATATTCGCTATTCCAATGAAATTATGAATAGGCTTGTGGATGCTTATCGCAGAATAAGAAATACAATCAGATATATTTTGGGCAGTTTAGACGGTTTTACACCTGATAAAATTGTTGCAAAAGAAGATATGGAAAGTTTGGATTTATATGCTTTGGACGCGCTTTTAAAGACACATCAAAAAATTCAAAATGCCTATGAAAATTTTGAATTTTATAAGATGTATCATACCCTACATGGATTTTGTACCACCGAACTTTCAGCATTTTATTTTGATATTTTAAAGGATAGGCTTTATTCTTCTCACCCAAACAGTAAGCAAAGATATTCAGCCCAAACAGCACTTTATTATATCTTATTGACAATTTTGAGGGACATGGCTCCGGTTTTAAGTTTTACGGCAGAAGAAAGTTTAAAATATTTGCCAAAAGAATTTGACAGACCAAGCACAGTCTTTGCTTTACCCGAAATTGATTTGACTTCCTATCTTTTGGACGAACAAAAATCAAGCGATTGGGAAAAAGTCTTGTTAATACGTTCAGAAATAACCAAGGCCATTGAGCCGATTCGCCAAAGCGGAGAAATAGGTCATTCCCTCGATACCAAGGTTAAACTTTATTTAAATGAAGAATATCAACAGGCTTTAACTAATTGTAATTGTGATTTCAGAAGTGTTTGCATTATTTCCCAACTGGAAGTAAGTGGATTTGACAATATTCCCGAAAATGTCAAAAATAATCTTTTTGTTTCTGAAACAGAGGGAATAGCCATATTTATTTCCAAGGCAGAGGGTGAAAAATGTGAAAGGTGTTGGATTTATTCCACAGAACTTGGAACAAATGAAAATTATCCGACCCTTTGTCCACGTTGTACAAAGGTTATGCAGGAGCTTGAAAATTTAGAATGAAACGAAATGATAAGCGCTATGTTTTTTTAATAATAATTAGTTTGATTTGTATTGTTTTAGATCAAATTACAAAGATTATGGTTGTCAATACAATACCATTGTATCATGAAATAGTTGTTATTCCGAGTTTTTTTAGTTTAGTACATATTCAAAACTTTGGTGCTGCCTTTGGATTTTTAAATAATCCCGAAACAGATTGGCAATTTTGGTTTTTTACGGTTATAACCATTATTATGTTGGCTTTTATTCTAAATATTGTAAGAACTTCAAGCTATAATAAAAGTCTGTTTTTTGGGTTGGCATTAATTTTAGGCGGAGCCATCGGCAATTTTATTGATAGGGTTTTTTATCGATATGTCGTTGATTTTTTAGATTTTTACATTGGAAATTGGCATTGGCCTGTTTTTAATGTGGCAGATATTTGTATTTGTGTAGGCACTTTCTTGGTTGTGATTGTTTATTATTTTGAAGCAAAACAAGAAAAAAAGTCGATAAAATCAATGAAATAAGCATGTTGTTGGCTGTATAAAGATAAAAAGAGGTTTTATGTTTTTTTCCGATGCAAATATATCTACAATTATAATTTTTATGCTTCCGGTAATTATAAACCTTTGGGGTATTTATCACGCTTCCAGACATTCATTTCCAAGCTCAACGGAAAGAACCTATTGGATGGGGCTTTGTGTTTTTTTACCGATCTTGGGTGGAGTAATCTATTTTGTATTTGGAAGACCCAGAGGCGTAAAGATAAAATAAGGAAATGCTGATTAAATCAAAAATTTAAATTTATATGAAAAATGTATAAGCGTTTCCATACAAAATAGACACAAAGTGGCTATTTTGCACGCCGAAACGAGAGCAAAAAACACGTTTTTTGCTTCCCAAAGGGCGAGTTAAAGGCAGTGTGCCTTTCTGAATAATTCCGGAACGGAATTATTCAGTGTTTCCATAAATAATAAATATCAAAGTAATAAAGATGATAATCATCAAATAGATGAAAATAACGGGGGAGATAATTCTCATGAATAATAAATTTTTAAATTTAATGGCACTTCTTGCCATTCCAAGTTTGTTTTCAGCTTGTATTTCCACAACAGGAGGTGGTGGCGGTAACTTGCAAAATGTTGTCAATCAAAACAGTCAAGCCATTACCCAAATGCAAGGCCAACTTTCAGGTATACAGCCGGCTCAAGCAGACAGCTGGTCACAATTACAAGCAATTAGGCAAGAAATAGCCATGCTTAGGGGTGAAATTGATAATCTGAAAAATTCCACATCTCACCTTGGTGGAATTAATGAAGTTGGCAATGTCATTTCAAAACATGATCAGGCATTGCGCTCACTGGAAAATCAATTGGCAATGAATTTTAATTTGGATGCACCAAGTCAACAATATAATAATCCGTCCGCAAATAGCGGTAATACAGGTTATTATAACCCCATGCCAAATCAAAATATCCAAAACCAAAATATTCCAAATCAAAACCAAGGCCATGTAACACAGCCAAATCAAAATAACCAAGTTTTGCCAAATCAAAATACAAATAGCACAGACACTGCTCAAGCTTTGTACGATAGCGGGATAAATAATTTTAATAGTCGTAACTATGCCAATGCATTAAATTCTTTTGTTGATTTTACAAAGGTATACCCAAACCATACCTTAACTTCCAATGCTTGGT
This sequence comes from uncultured Mailhella sp., assembly GCA_964369835.1. Classification (GTDB taxonomy): domain Bacteria; phylum Desulfobacterota; class Desulfovibrionia; order Desulfovibrionales; family Desulfovibrionaceae; genus Taurinivorans. The sequence continues at coordinate 831 of CAYJGE010000104.1, read as the reverse complement.
TTTGGCAAGGTGAAAGCAATTATCAATTAAAAAATTATGCTGCCGCTGCTCTTGCCTATGAAAATGTGATCAAATCATATCCAAACAGCATTAAAGCCCCTGCCTCCTATCTAAAACAAGGCATGGCTTTCCTTGCATTAAACAGACCGGAAGCGGCGAAAGAACGTTTAAATTATTTGATTGCAACCTATCCAAAGTCAGCAGAAGCCAAAAGAGCTCAAACTGTTGTTTCTGAAATGTAAATTATAAAAGCACTGGTTTTATCAGTGCTTTTATAAAAAATGCTAATAAACCGATTGATACTAAAAAGAGGCTAAGATATGGGTATTAATATACATTTAAAATTTCCCACCGGAATTAGTAATTCTCCTATTGTTTGTAATTTAACCAGAAATTTTGATTTGGATTTCAATATCATCAAAGCTCAAATTTCTACTCGAAATGATGGTTTTATGGTTCTTGAGCTTTTAGGTTCAAGCCCTAAAATAAACGATGCAATTAATTATTTAAAAAATCAAGGTGTTACGGTTACGCCTACAGCTCAAAGAGTAAATCGCGATGAAGAAAAATGTGTAGAATGTGGGCTATGCACTGCACTCTGTCCCACACAATCATTGTTTATGGACAATGACAGACATCTTGGGTTTGACACAACAAAATGTATTGTCTGTGGACGATGTATAAAGGTTTGCCCTGTAAAAGCCATGGAAGCAGACATTGAAGTTCAGGAATAAAGTTAACCAACTTCATGGAGTTAATCACGTTATTCCAATTTGAGGGGCAACGCATCTAATTTTTCTTGAGGGGGAAAACCACGTTTTTTTTGAAAAA
>CAYJGE010000103.1:0-11127 GCA_964369835.1 uncultured Mailhella sp. | reverse complement strand
TCTAAAATCAAAAATCATGCCATAATTATGGTTTTTTAAAATCGGAATGGCGTGGCTTTTATAGAAGTTTTGCATAATATTACTTCATTGACAAACAGTTTCAATCTGTTGATATATCATGAAAAATAGTCAATGGCAGTGATAGTGTATGTAATATTTTAATATTGTAAAAATAATTGGTTATGTTAAAATAAAGTTTTTAATTCCCGATTTGGCGAGGAAATTGCCACACTTGTTTCATTCGTTCGCAATTCACTTTTAATTTTTATTTCGTTAAATGACAATTCTAACCTTTTGATATATCAACGAAAAATCAAGATGTTATAAGCTAATCAGCAAATATTTTCGATAAATAAAATATTTATAACACAATGAATTATATGAATAATACATAAATTTTATTATTTATGAAATTTGCAGATTATCTTATTAACAACTGATTATTATTTAATTTAAAAAAAATGAGTAAAATTCAAAAAATATATTTTAAATTTTTTTATAGCGATTCAATCAGTATTTCCTTAATCTGTTTTTCAATATCAACTAAATGATTTCTACAAATTTAGACTAGTCTAATGATTATATTATTTATATTATTTTATTATTGATTTGTAATCATTAATATTAAAATAAAATTTTATGAATTCCATTTTCATTATATTATATATGAATATGAAATTATAAAAATAATGTATGCTAATTTAATTGAATTTAATTATTTGATTTTATTGTAATATAGTATAAAAATATATATTATGTCGTATTATTATGTTTATTTTTTAAAAAAAAAATAATTTTAATGTAAAATTAACTTGACTTAAACTGAAATTCAATTTTATATAGTGTCAAGAAATTTTAGAATAATCTAAAATTTTTAAATCACAAAAAAAGGTTTAGGTTAATCTAAATGAAAAAAATTAACTTATGGGATTTATCCCTGTGCTTAGGTTTTTTATGCCTTATCTTAATTTCCCCCTCCCTTGGTTTGGCAGACGAACAGGTGGAAGAAATAACAGAAGTAACATTAACAGAAAGTGAATTGGTGGAAACCAGTACAATTAAAGTAACTGCAACCAGAAGTGAAAAGGATTTGCTTGATGTTCCCATGTCTGTTTCCGTGATAACATCTGAAGAAATTGAAAGACGTGGATCTTTTGATTTGGTTGACATATTAAGGTCAGTTCCGGGAATAAGAGTTACAGATAATACAAATAGCCCTGCTATTTCTATTCGTGGTGAAACACCTAACCAAACAGTTGTTTTAGTTGATGGGGTGAAGGTATCATCAGATTATGGAGTTGGTGAATTTGGTAATCAATTACCATTTATAGACCCATCCCTTATTGAGAGAATTGAAGTTATTAAAGGTCCTGCTTCTGTTCTTTATGGTGCTGAAGCCATGGGGGGTGTTGTAAATATTATATTAAAAAAGGGCGGAACTAAACCAATTCAAGGTTCTATAAGTACATCTTATTCATCAGATAGAAGTGCTTCCATAACAACTGCCAGTATCTTTGGGGCATTAAATAAATTTAAATATCGCCTTGCAGGCACTTATAAAAATTTAGGAGATTTGGAGTATTATCATACAGATCAAGAACAAACTGCCCGTGAAGGCGGTGATGGTTATGTTTATCTTGGTTATGATTTTACCGATAATCTTTATGCAGGTTTAACATATGAATATGGTAATACACAGTATCAAATCAATGAAAATTATGCTAAAGAATGGACAGAATTAACCACAAATAGGGTCAATGCAGATATTATTGTCAAGGATATTACAAATTTTCTACCACGAGTTAAGGCTACATTTTCTTATCATGGTAGTGAATATTTAACTCCTGATTATTTAAACGGAGTACTTGATGAAGATGGAAAAACTGATATTGAAAATTTTGGATTTACATTCCAAAGTGATTGGCTAATTGGCGAACATACTTCAATCATCGCCGGGTATGAATTTTTACATGAAAAGTATGATTTAAATAAAAGAGATAGTATGACTTCAACTTCTACCTCAGCTTATAGTGGACCATATACAGAAGTTAGGCAGGCAACAGGTGATACCCATGCGGCTTTTATTTCAGTTGAACATTATCTACCCTATGATTTCACATTAAGTTATGGTGCTCGCTTTACACACTATAGTGATGATACCGATGGACAATACAGAAATTACTGGACAGGAAACACAAGACAGTTGGGAACTAAAAGTTCAAGTACAGAAAGTGCCATTGTTTTTAATGCCGGTATTGTTTGGACAGGTATAGAAAACCTTGCTCTGCGTGCTACTTTTGCTCAAGCTTTTAATCCTGCAAATTTTTATAATAAATATCTTGAATTCCAAATGAATACTTCAGGAACATTATGGAATATAGGTGATCCTGATATGAAACCTGAAGAAATGGATACTTATGAAATTGGTGCACGCTATAATAATGGTAAATTCAATTTTGATGCGGCACTTTTTTATAGTAAGACAAAAAATCGTTTTGATACAATTAGATATACAGATTCTGGTATAACATATGTACAATATTTAAATGTTTCAGACAGTACAGCATGGGGACTTGAATTTGAAACCTCATATAAGTTTGATAATGGTTTTGAACCCTATTGGAATGGAACATGGCAAAGGCGTAAGGACAATATTAGTTCAGGTTCCGCCGGAGCAGATGAGATTGGACTTGTGGATGATCTTCCAATATTCTCTACTACATTTGGTTTGAGATATTATAACGAAATTTATGACAATTTATTTTTAAATGCAGATATTTATGCTTATCATCAAACTGAATACCTAGGATATGATCTAGTCGGTTTCGTTACAACTAATAAGGTTCGTCCAAGTTATACAACTCTAAATTTATCTTTAGGAGTTGAATATGGTGAAGAAAAGAACTTCTTTGCACAAGTTAATGTAAATAATATTTTTGATGAAGAATATTATTATACATCAGCAGAAGATTATGCACCGGGATTTAATTCAACATTAACCATAGGCTACCGTTTCTAACCTAAAAAATTTTATATATTCTCGTTTATAAAAAACTCATGGTATAAATATCATGAGTTTTTATAATTTCAAATGGTTATATATAAATTTTAGATTAGTCTAAAATTCTTTCTTGACTTTTTACTTGTTTAATTGCAATTTTATTTTTTAGATTGATAAAACAATTTTCAATAATATAAAAATTAGGTGTTATAATGAGAAAAATAGCTATTTATGGCAAGGGTGGCATAGGAAAATCCACCACAACTTCCCATCTTTCGGCAGCTCTTAGTTTAAAGGGTTATAAAGTTATGCAAATTGGTTGTGATCCAAAGGCAGATTCAACCAAACCCATCATGGGTAAAAGTATCCCCACAGTTTTAGATCAACTAAAAATTAAAGGTGATAATTTAAAATTATCCGATATTGTTTTTGAAGGGTTTAATGGGGTTTTATGTGTTGAGTCGGGTGGCCCTACCCCCGGGATTGGTTGTGCCGGGCGTGGAATTATTTCAGCCTTTGAAAAGTTGGAAGATTTGGACGCCTTTGAAAAATATCAACCGGACGTTGTTATTTATGATGTTCTTGGTGATGTTGTTTGCGGAGGTTTTGCCATGCCCATTCGTGGAGGTTATGCCAGAGAAGTTTTTATTGTTTCATCGGGTGAAATGATGGCCCTTTATGCCGCTTCAAATATTGCTCAGGCCATTAAAAATTTTGGTTCTCGTGGCTATGCAAAGCTACAAGGTATTATTTTAAATGCCAAAAATATTGTTGATGAAGAAGCAATTGTTGCCAAAGTGGCAGAAGAAATTGAAACCAAGGTTATAACCTATGTTCCAAGACATGGGGATATTCAAAAGGCAGAAAATTTTAGCGGTACTGTATTTGAGCATTTGGAACAATCAGAAATGCACGAAGTATATAATGTTTTGGCTCAAAAGGTTTTAGAATTTTCACAAGACATAAGTGAAGAGGACTAGGAGTAATAAATGGCAGGTTTAGAAATGAAATATGACGGAGAATATCTTCTCAGTCAATTAAAAACCCTAAAAACAGTTAAAAGTATGAATGAAGTCAGTAACATCACTCATACCCAATATCCAGGAACCCACTGCCCTCTAATGGGTGCTTTATTGGTTGCCAGGGGGATTAGCGATAGTTTGACCTTTGTGGTGGGAACCGATGAGTGTGTTTATTATTCAAAACGTATGACCATGGTTTTTGATGGCTTTGGTGGTATGAAAGGACGCTGTGTTTCTGTGCGTCTTGATACCCATGATGTTACCTTTGGCAGTGCCGAAAAGGTGGAAGAAGCTTTTGAAGAGTTAATGCCCGAATATAAGCCATCATGTATTTTCCTGATTTCCACTTGTGTTATAGAAATCATAGGTGATGATTTTGACGCCATAGCCAAAAGAATGCAAAAAAAATATAATATTCCTGTGCTTCCCATTCATACCGAACATTTTAAATGTGAAGATCATCTTCCCGGTATTCAAAGAGCCATGACAGCTTGTGCCGATTTAATGCAAAAGCAAGAAAATAATGGCAGTGTAAATGTTTTGGGACAAAGAATGGGGGATTTCACCAAGAGTGAACTATATAGAATTTTGAATGAAAATAATATAAAAATAAATATTCAGCTTCCCAAAGAATGTTCGATTGCTGAAATAAAAACAGCAACAAGGGCAAGTTTAAATATTGTTGTGAATGAAACAGCCCTTGAGTTGGCTGAAAAAATGAAAGAAAAATTTGGAGTTGATTATATTATTTTTTATAAATATTGTTCACATGAAACAAATTACAATGTTTATAAGGAATTATTCGCAAAACTAAATAAAGAAATTCCTCAAAATATCATTTTGCATTATGAAAAAGCTAAAAAAAGATTTGAAGACAGTAAAAATAAATATAATGGATTACGCTATATTTATGGTGGTTCACCCTTTACTACCTATGAAAATATAAAACTTATGTGTGAACTTGGACTTGAACCTTTGCTTTTACAAATTTCCCGCCTTGAAGAACAGCATTTGCAAGACATAGAAGAAATTACCAAATATTATGACCCCTATGTTACCAGAACTGCAAATGTGACAGGTATAATGCAAGTTTATGATACATTAAAACCTGATTTAAATTTTGGTCCTGCCTATATGACTGTACTGAAAGAAAAAAATATTGTTCCTGCTCGTTTTGATAAGGCCGGTGATATGATAGGTTTGGAATTATGTGATGAGTTTTTAGATGGTTTGGAAGCTGCTCAAAAACAAGTTGAAAAAATTAGGGAGAAAAGATAATGAGTTTATGCAGATACTTACCAACTCCATCTGATCGTATGGCAATTCTTTGGTCCCTGCTTGCAATCAAGGACGCTGTGGTACTTGAATACGGACCTGCCGGAACAACTCACTATAGTATGATTTTATACGGCAATTTGGGTGTTGAACAAAATAATAAATTATTCACAACCCATATGAGTGAAGATGATGTGGTTATGGGCGATGTGAGTCGCCTTGAAAAAGCCATTTTTGAAGTGGATCGTTGCTCAAATGCCAAAGTTATTTTTGTGGTAGCTTCCTCCATTTCTGCCATCATAGGAACAGATATTAAGGGTGTTTGTAATGCCATGCAAGATCAGGTCAGAGCAAAATTGGTTTGCTTTGATCAAGGCGGGCTAAAAGGTGACTACAGTATTGGAATTTCTGAAACATATAAGCTTATATGTAAAGAAATTGTCAAGAAAAATGTAGAAAAAAAATCGAAAACCTATAATATTTTGGGAATATCCCTTGGACAATATCGTGCAAGAAGTGATGCATGGGAAATCAGAGAACTTATGCGTGAAGCCTTTGATTATGAATCAAATGCCACCCTTTGCGAGGCTGTTTCCATTGATGATTTGGAAAATCTTGGTGCAGCCGATATTAACCTTTGCTTAAAAGACGAAACTTTGCCTGCCGCTAAAATTTTACATAAAAAATTCAGCACACCACAAGTTAATGGTTGCCCCTATGGCTATCGTGGAACAATTGACTGGTTAAAACAAATCAGCCAAATTATTGATTGCCCGATTAATCCTAAAATGCTTGCTCGCCTTGAAGAAAAAGCCAAAGATATTAATGAACGTGGCCTACGCATGAGAATGATGAGAGACGAAACCCCCATGGCAACCATTGTGGGCGACTATGATCGAGTTATTGGAATCAGAAATTTTCTTAAGGAAATTCATTTTGAAATTAAGGACATGCTTTGTGACCATAGTCCCGTTCTTATTCAAGATAAAGATCAAGATGTAAAATTTATAAGCCTTGAAAAAGAAAGAATTGATATTCTTGAAGCTTGCCAAAAACAATTTGTTCTTGGTGATGATGTTTCCATTCGCCTTGTAAATGAATCAAATACAACAGCCCTTGTTTCTGCTCCTTTCTTTAAAGGAGCAAGAGCCCATCACTTACCCATTGTGGGGGAAAAAGGTGCAGATTTTATTTATGAAAAGATGGAAGAATATTTTGATGATATAATTCAGGCAATAAGACGATAACACTATAAACTAAAGTTTATCTAACCAATAGTAAGAAATAAAATTATTTTGAAAAGCATAAAAAGACCTTTACATAATTTAATGTGTAAAGGTCTTTTTTTATGGAAGTATAGATTTATTTTTTATTTGTAAATTCTTCTTTTATTGCAAAAAAAGATTGTTTTGCGCTTTCAATAACTTGTATTTTTTCATCTACCATTTCAACCCCAACATAGATGGTAAATTTTGTTTCATTATTTTCATCAAAAAAGGCAATGGAAGGCATTTGCATTTTTGTTGGAAGTGAAACAAAAGCAATATTTTTAATATCATCAACTTTTAAATGTCCACTTACACAAAACTCTTTCCCGTGAGCCAAATTATAATAACCATGTCCATGGTTTCCCATGGGAAGTTTACCTTGTAATTCCAAAACAGAACCTAAATGTCTTTGTACAAAAAGGCAAGCATCCCATTTGGTAATTGCTTCCCAAATTTTATCAAAATTATCTCCACTTGTTAATCCGCACATTTCAAATGGCAAAACCTGTGCCACTTCATATTCTGTAACTTCACAATCTCTTGCCATTTTAGATAAATAGGAAATATTTCCTTCTTCAATCAATTTTGTTACTTTTTCTTGTAATTGGCTACTCATTCATAGCTCCTTTGTATATTTTGTATAACTTTTAAATAATTAATTATTTTTGAGAGGTCAAGTTAATTTATATTATTCAAAAATATTTTGACTAATCTAAAATTTTAAATATAATACATTTTATAAAGCAGATAACATGCTAAAAAGTTAACAATACTTTAAAATTAAAACTTTGAGGAAAAAATGAATACCCATGGATTTACATTAATTAAAGAAGAATTTGTCAAGGAAGTCGACGGAATTGCAAAATTTTATAGACATGACAAAACCAATGCCCAGTTTTTATCAATTACCAATAAAGAAATCAATAAATGCTTTGCTGTCAATTTTAGAACTCCACCCAAAAATTCAACCGGAGTTGCCCATATTTTGGAACATTCAGTTTTATGTGGTTCGCAAAAATACCCCACCAGAGAACCCTTTGTCCAACTTTTAAAAAGTTCATTGCAAACCTTTTTAAATGCCATGACCTATCCGGATAAAACTTGCTATCCTGTTGCCAGTACCAACATCATGGATTTATATAATCTCATGGACGTTTATATGGATGCAGTTTTCTTTCCAAGGGCAAGAATGGAACACGGTAAAGATGTTCTTGCTCAGGAAGGTTGGCATATTGATACTTCCTCAGGCAAATGGAAATTTAAAGGTGTTGTTTATAATGAAATGAAGGGAAGTTATTCTTCTCCCGATACTATTATTGGTGAAAAAGCTCAGCAAGCCATTTTTCCCGATACTCTTTATCGTTTCAGTTCAGGCGGAGATCCAAAGCATATTTTAGACTTAACCTATGAAGAATTTGAAGAATTTCACAAATCATATTATCACCCGTCAAATGCATATTTTTATTGGTATGGTGATGATGATGAAGAAATGCGTCTTAAAAAAATCGATGAAGTTATTTCAAAATTTGATAAAATTGAAACAAATTCTGCAATTTCTTTGCAAAAAATAATTCCTGAACCTCGTAAAGTTGAGGCTTCATTTGAAGTTTCAAAAATGCAAAGTGAACAAAATGAGCGTGGTCATGCCATGGTAAGCTGGCTACTTACTCCTGTATACGAAAAAGAAAATCAACTTCTTTTTCGTATTTTAGATCATATTTTAATAGGTCTTCCGGGATCACCTCTTCGCAAAGCATTAATTGATTCCGGGCTTGGTGACGATATTAAAGGTGGTCTTGGTGACAGCCTTATTCAAATGTATTATTCAGCCGGTCTTCGTTCAATTAAACTTAAAAAAGAAAATGAAATGCAAGACCTTATTCTAAATGTCTTATCCAAATTATCCAATGATGGTATTGATCAAAAATCCATTGCTGCTGCCATAAACTCCATTGAATTTAGATTGCGTGAAGGAGCTTTTCACATTTTTTCAAGGGGTCTTATGACCATGACAGAATGTCTTAGCCATTGGTTGCATGACAAAGACCCAATTAATGCTTTGAAATGGGAAGATAATTTAATCTCAATCAAACAAAGATTGGCAAATGGTGAAAAAGTTTTTGAAAATTTAATCAAAACCTATTTGATTGAAAATCAGCACAGGGTATTGGTAAATATTGTTCCAGATCCTGAACTTGCCGGTGAAAATATAAAAAAAGAAGAAGATAGATTGCAAGCTATATATGATGGATTATCTGAAGAGCAAAGACAAGAAGTAGAAAAAGAAAGTATAAGGTTACAAGAAGCCCAAGCCAAGGAAGATTCTCCTGAGGCCATGGCAACCATTCCTGTTTTAACCTTAGCCGATATTCCAAAGGAAGAAAAAAGTTTACCCATTGAAAAAAATGGAAAACAAATTCCAATCTATACCCATGACCTTGATACTCGTGGGATTTTATATGCAAAACTTATTTGCTCCTTGGACACTCTCCCTTATGAACTCTTGCCATTATTAAATCTTTATTCAAGATCACTTACCGAAATGGACACCAAAAAATCAAATTATACCGAACTTGGTTTAAACATCGGTGCCTATACAGGCGGTATCAGAAACAGCACTCTTTTCCAATCAAAAATGTTTTCTGAAAAAACATTAAATTCCTTCATAATAGCCTCAAGAGCAACCGAGGAAAAAATACCTAATCTTTTAGAGTTATTAGAAGAAATAATTTTTTCAGCACAGTTTGATAATAAGGAACGCTTTAAACAAATCCTAATTGAAGAAAAAGCAAAAGTTGAAAGAATGTTAATTCCGGGTGGGAGAACCCTTGCAAACCTAAGGTTGGGGGCAAGATTTTCTGAGCTTGGGGTATTAAATGAGTACACTCAAGGTGTTGAATATGTAAAATTTGTTAGAAATCTCGTCAATAATATTGATATTCTTTGGCCACAGATTTTAAAAGATTTACAAACAATTCACCAACACTTATTCATTTCCAAAAATCTATCTCTTGATTTAATTGCCGATAAAGATATTCTCGAGCAGGGAGAAAAAGCATTTAATCCTCTACTTGAAAAATTTGGTGAAAATAACTATGAAAAAACCCCATGGAATTATAACTATTTATTCGATAATGAAGCTTTTATTGTGCCATCCAGAGTAAACTATATTGGACTTGGAACCAATCTTTTTAAACAAGATTATGCTTTCCAAGGTTCAGCCCTAGTAATTACAAGATATTTACGCATGACTTATCTGTGGGACAGAATTAGAGTAATTGGCGGAGCATACGGTTGCGGTTTGCAATTTTCAAAGCATACAGGCAGTTTAACCTTTGCTTCCTACAGAGATCCACAAGTTTCCAAAAGTATAGAAACTTTTAAAGGGGCAGCCGAATATTTGGGCAATTTACAGCTTAGCCAAAGGGATCTTGATTGTGCCATAATCGGAACAATTGGCGAAATTGACTCCTATATGCTTCCCGAAGCCAAAGGTATAACTGCCCTCTGGCGAGAGCTTACAGGCGAAAGTATTGAACTTAGGCAAAAAATTAGAGATGAAGTTTTTAGTACCAAACGTGAAAACTTCCACGACTTTGCAAAACCACTTCAAAAAGCAATAAATGATGCAAATTACGTTGCCTTTGGTGGAAATAACTTGGAAGAATATGCCACAGAACAAAATTGGAAAGTTGAAAAATTATTGTAATTCATTAATGTTAGGTTGATTTTTCTTTAGGGGGGAACCCCATTATTTTTCCAATTTGGGGGCTTTGCCCCCAAACCCCCAGCAAAGGGAGTGACTCCCTTTGCAAACCCCAATGATTTTTTCAAACTTTTTTGAAAAAATGACAAAAATACGAAATTTTTACTAAATTTATATGGAGTAATTATCTCAACATCAGTGATGGAAATCATATAAAAGGATTTTAAAAATTGTGAAAAAGATTATATTTTGCTTGTTTTTTGGAGTAATTATATTTATCGCTTGTCATAGTCAAAGTTATGCAAATAATATTTTGCAAGAAAAACTATTAAACCTTGCAAAAGAACAGGTTAATCATTTAACTATTAAAAATTATTCAGAAATTTTGAAAAGTTTTAATGAGATTTTGGCAAAAGAACTTGATAATATGGAATTAGAACAAGCATGGAAACAAATAACTAATAATTTAGGTAAAAAACTTAATCAACAAATCATTTATGGTGAACAAAACCAAAATTATTATACTGTCAATATTTTGGAAAAATATGAAAAAGGAGAAATAAAAATAATAATATCCTATGATAATAATGAAAAAATTGCAGGAATATATTTTAAACCAATTACAATTTTAATTAAATAAATTTTTTCTTAACTAAATTTATATTTTTTAATTAAATGCTTAATTTGAATATCACTTATTCCAAATTCTTTTGAATTATTTAAAATATATAAAAGAAGTTCCTCTGAAAAAATATCTTTATGAAGTTCTCCTGTCATTAAAGCTTCGTTAAATGGAATACTATTTAAGGAAACACTGATTTAATCCAAAAAAAAATTATAAAATTTCTTGCATTT
>CAYJGE010000102.1:0-11292 GCA_964369835.1 uncultured Mailhella sp. | reverse complement strand
ATATCAATATATTATAAAATTGAAAAACTATTTCAGTTTAGATGCGTTAGCCCTGATGACGCTTAGCTTTGTTCAACATAAGCTAAGCGAGTTTTTCCCCAAAAAACGCCCTCTTTCCTTAAAAAACATTGTTTCAACCAATGGAATAACTATTTTAATTTATATTTTACTAAATTAAAAAATCGAAACCATACTAAAATTGTGATTTTTGAAAATCGGAATTGCGTGACAGTAAGCTTAATTGCATAAATATTTGATAAATAAACTTGATTTAATCTATTGAATTTATAATAAGAGAACCTGCAAATTTCATAAATAATAAATTTTATATATTTTTTATGTAATTCAAGTTGTTATAAATATTTATTTTATCGAAAATATATGCTTGTTAGTTTATAATAAAATTTCTTTATTAATAAAATAAGAAGCAATGCTTAATGTTTGGCACCTCCTCAAAACTGATGACTTAGGTTTGCAATTGCCTAAATAAAATCTCCAAAAGCATTTACATTTGTATTTTTTCTGCCAAATATAATAATTCATTTTTCACTTTTTTAAAAAAAATTATTATTTCAGAATATTACAAAAAAGAAATTCTTGAATTTAGAAAAAACAATGATACATACATTTTATACTTATAAAAGTCAAAAAAGTGCAAAAATTCGCAGACGAATGAATTTTGTAACTGTGATAAATAATTGAAAATATTTTTTTGGCTACAATTTTAGTTTTTTACACATTTTATTTTTTATAAATATACTAATATTTCAGCAAGCTACATAGCTAATATTTGTCTCATAATGTAAATTATGTAAACTTTGATATATATTAAAAACAATTAAAAGGTTTGACTAAAATTATACTTCCCCATAACAATTTCATAATAATAAGAGTTTAGGTCATTATCAGGACAAGTTATTATTAAAGTAATTAAGGAAACACTGATGAAATTATATCTCCTTAACATTCAAGATAACAAACCCTAATTTATAAAATTTGTGTAACTTAAAATTCATAATTGTATGGATAATCATTAAATTTTATTATTTATAAAGTATACTAAGCGAATCTGCAAATTTCATAAATAATAAATTTTATATATTTTTCATGTAATTCAATTGTTATAAACATTTATTTATCGAAAATATATGCTGGTTAACTTATAGCACTTTGATTTATTGTTGATTACTTCTGCTAATATTAATTTATTAAAAGTTAAATTTATAGTGTTGAGTTGAAATAACTGGGTGTTTGAGTAATTCATTTTAGCACAAAATAAATAAAAAAAACGTCAATTGCTATGCCCCCCTACCTTGGAACAAGGTAGGGGGGCAGGCACGCCATTCCGGTTTTCAAAAACTATAATTATGGCATAATTTTAGATATTAGATATTAAGTAAAATAATTAATAAATCAAAATAGTTATATTATTACTTAATAAAATGTTTTTTAAGGAAAGAGGGAGTTTGAGGGGGAAAAACTCGCCAAGCCGTAAGGCGTTTTTGGTTGGTTCAAAAAAACGTGGTTTTCCCCCTCAAGAAAAATTAGACCTCAAAAAGCATTTCCAAGTCATCTCTGGTTAAAGTTTTCCATGAATCTTGTCCGGGGATAACGGCTTCAGCTACTCCCCTTTTCATATCTTGCAGTTTCAAAATTTTTTCTTCTACTGTGTTTTGACAAATTAGTTTATAGGAGAACACTTGTCTTGCTTGTCCTATACGGTGAGCTCTGTCGGTTGCTTGGCTTTCGACAGCGGGGTTCCACCATGGATCGTAGTGAATAACATAGTCAGCACTTGTTAAGTTTAGTCCTGTTCCACCTGCTTTTAGGGAAATTAGGAAGATTGGAATATTTGGGTCATTGTTAAATTTGTCCACTTGTTCCAGCCTATCTTTACTGGATCCGTCAAGATAGCAATATGGTATATCTGTGAGTTGCAGCCAGTTACGAATATGTTGGAGCATTTGCACAAATTGAGAAAAAACCAAAACTTTATGTCCTTCTTCAACTATATCAATAATCATATCTTTAAAGGCTTCAAATTTACCTGAAGGCATGTTTAAGCTATAACCAGGAATATCCATTTTTAAGAGTTTTGGGTGACAACAAATCTGTCTTAATTTTAATAGTGCGTCCAAAATAGACATTTGGCTTTTTGCCATACCTTTTTGATCCACATCGGCAAGAACTTGTTCTTTTAGTTTTTTGGCAAGGGAGGCATAAAGTTCTGCTTGTTCGTCAGCCAAAGCACAATATGTAACACTTTCAATTTTAGGTGGTAAATCTTTAACCACTTCTGCCTTTGTTCTTCTTAGAATAAATGGTCTTACTCTGGCTTTTAGATAGTCTAAGGTTTCAACATCTCCTTCTTTGATTGGTTTCATAACTCCCCTTTGGAAAGCATGTTGAGAACCAAGGAAACCTGGCATTAAAAATTCAAATAAACTCCACAGTTCAAACAGATTGTTTTCAATGGGTGTTCCTGATAGACATAAACGCATTCTGGCATTGATATTACGAACGGATTTTGTGGTAATTGTATTTGGGTTTTTAATATTTTGAGCTTCATCCAAGATAATTGTATTAAAGTCAAATTGTTCAAGCTCTTCAAGGTCACGGCGAAGAAGAGCATAGGTTGTGATTACTATATCGGCTGTTGAAATTTTTCTAAAAATATTTTCTCGCCTTGCGCCATAAACAATAACCCTTACAAGGTTTGGAACAAATTTTTCAGCTTCTCTGTCCCAGTTTGGTAAAACAGAGGTTGGAACAACAATTAGGTTTGGTCCTTCAACCCCTTTGTTCTTCATATGTTGAATAAATGATAGGGTTTGAATTGTTTTTCCAAGTCCCATTTCATCTGCCAAAATACCACCAAAACCGTATTCATCAAGGAAATTAAGGTAGGAAATACCTTGAATTTGATAAGGACGTAATGATGCATTAAGTCCTTCAGGAATATCAATCTGCTTAACTTCTTTAAAGTTTCTGATGTTATTGCGTAAATTAGTCCAAAAACTATCTTGTTTAGTATTTTGAAAATCATCTAAAATACTATCAAGCACAGGAGCTTCAAACTGTTTAAATTGGCGTTTAGGCGCTTTTGTTGGGTCAAGTCCCAAGACTTTTAACTTATGAGAAAGTTTTTCAAGCCAAGATTCGGGAAGGCTGGCATAGGATCCGTCTTTTAGTTGAACATAGCGTTTACCTTTAATCCAAGCTTTCCAAATTCTTTCAAGGGGAATATTTTGTCCTTCGTATTCAACTTGCACATCAAGACTAAACCATTTTTCTTGTTCATTACTTTCAATAGTGGCGTTAATGGTAGGAGTAGAGGCTCTTACTTTATAACGTGAAAGGGTTGCTTCTCCGTAAACACGCCAAGTTTGTAAAAGGGTTGGATAGGAGTCAAGTAAGAAAGATATTGCCTCTTCAGGCTCCATAAACCATAATTTATTATTTCTTGGTTGAAATCTCATTTCAGCAAGTTGAGATAATAGCCCTGCTTCTTCTTCTTGGCTTCGTCTAAGTAAGAATGTTTGTCCGTCATAGGCATAACTACCTGTCTGAAAATCAGGATTTGGGCCCGGTAAGGTAAATTCACCATGAATACTTTCATAAACATTTTGGACTTCAAGAGTTAATAAACTTCCTTCTTCTCCAAGGAAAAGTTTTGGGTTATAGGTACCCGGTTGGAACACAGGTTCCATAATCTTTAAAAATTCTTCGGGTTCATATAATTCAGATGATGGTAATTTTGTCCAAACTCTATCTAAAAATTCGGAAATATCACTTTGGGAAATAATTGGACTGGCATGAACCAAGGTTTGAATAATATTGTGGCTTAAGCAAGTTTGCACAGGATAAAAACAACGATGCCAACAAACCCAAAGTGGCATTTGTCCATGGAAAGTTGTTTCATATACATCATGTTCTTCATCATCATGTTGAATTGAAAAAGGTTTTTTACCTTCTTTTTGAAGCATTACATCAAAATATAAGCCATTATCATCTAAATAAGGTCTGAGTCTTAGATCTAAGGTTGTGCTTTCGATGGTACAAAGATGATCTGTTTCTTCCCAAAACAAATACTCTTCATTACGAATTGCCCAAAAAAACCATGAAAGTAAACCATTTGGAATTTCCACCTTATGTCCATAATAATCTAAATATTCGGCAACTTGCTTTAAAACTTTTGGTAATTCGGGAGAATAATCACACCAATCAGGATTTGATAAAATATTTTGTAAATCAACGGCTTGCCTAACCGAAGAAAGACCTGTTTTATTTTGTCTTGCTCTGTAAAAAGCAACAGACAAACGCCCAGGTTCGGGAAAGAAGTGAAAAATCAAATAATGTCTACCGGTTTCGGGCTCACTTTCACCGGTGAAAAAATTGCGAAAACATTGTCTCCATTCCGGACGTTTAATTACCTCTTCTTTTTCATCATGTTTATCAACGGCAAGACTGGCTAAAGTATGTATTGTCAGTGCTGAAACATGACGACAAGGGCTTCCAAAAACTTCCATACAATTACAATTATATTCAACAAATTTATCATCAAACCTTACAGTAAGTTCAGGAGCATAGGATTGAAAATCTTCACCATGTATGGAACAACGAATTTGAGCAGTATTATCTTTGATTTTACATATATAATTTGTAAGTTCATTCTCCTGTAAAATCATTTTTCCGGAATCAGCAATATATTCAGGCACAGTTTTACTCAAAAAAGTATCAAGACTATTTCTAGTCGTGCTTTCTTCTCTTCTATTCATCTTTTCCTCTTATAATCTAATATAATTATTAGATTTTATGTAACAATTCAGATATATAAATATTAATTATATTGTTTAATAATTGACATTATTTTATAAAACATTAAGTTAGACCTTTGCATATTTATTTTATAGAAATAATCTGCTAAAATCTCTTAATACAATATTATTATTACACGATTTTTAAAATAACTTCAAGTAAAACATTTATGATTATGAGTTTTTTTTTAAAACTTTTTTTGAAAACGATTTTGATATATAATTATCTGTAATTACAGATAAAAAACAGGAGCAACCATGATAAAAAAAAATAATGTATTATTAAAAGTTATTTTTCTTTTTATTTTATGTACTTTTTTACAATCTTGTACAGGTGAAAAAGAAGAAAGTAATAATAAAGGTATCAAAAAAGAAATTATAATTCCAAATGAACCTGAATATGGAGGCAGACTTATTTTAGCCAGCATTGGTGAACCATCAAATTTAATCCCTCCCCTATCCACCGATTCTGCCTCCCATGAAGTTGCCGGATTTTTATATACTTCCCTTTTAAAATATGACAAAAATTATAATATTATTCCCTTGGCTGCCGAAAAATTTGAAATATTAAATGATGGAAAATTATTAAAATTTAAACTCAGAGAAGATATTTTATGGTCAGATGGCACAGCTCTGACTGCCGATGACGTTACATTTACCTATAATTTAATGATAGATGAAAATACTCCCACAGCCTATGCCGATGATTTTAAAATTGTTAAAGAATTTAAACAAATCGGTAAATATGAAATTGAAGTTTATTATGATGTACCTTATGCCAGAGCTCCAATCACTTGGATGTCAGAAATTTTGCCAAAACATATTTTGGAAAAAGAAAATATCAGCAGTACCAAGTTTTCAAGAAATCCGGTCGGTGCAGGACCTTTTAAATTAAAATCGTGGGAAGCCGGTTCTTCCTTGGTTTTAGAAGCAAATGACCTATATTTTGAGGGTCGCCCCTATTTAGATGAAATAGTTTATAGAATTATTCCTGATGTCAGCACAATTTTTTTGGAAGCAAAAGCAGGACAGGTTGATTATCTTGGTTTAACCACAAAACAATATTTGTGGGAAACAAACGGAAAAACGTGGGAAGATAATTGGCATAAGTTCAAATATCTATCTAATGGCTATACATATTTAGGTTTTAATCTTTCTCATCAATTTTTTAAAAATCCAAAAATTCGAGAAGCTTTATCTTTGGCAACAGATCGAGAAGCATTAATTAAAGGTGCTTTACTTGGACTTGGTGAGCCGACAGTCGGCCCTTATAAACCGGGAACATGGGTTTATAATAAATTAATAAACAAAGTTAATTATGATCCCCAAAAAGCTTTAAACATATTTAAAGAAGAAGGTTGGGAATTAAATAGTGATAATATTTTAGAAAAAGATGGCATAAAATTCACATTTACTGTCTTGGTAAACCAAGGCAATAAAGAAAGAGAACATGTTGCCACAATTTTACAATATTACTGGCAAAAAATAGGGGTAAAAATAGACATCAGAACAGTGGAATGGGCTACATTTATTAATGAATTTGTTCATAAAGGACGCTTTGATGCCCTTATTTTAGGTTGGAATATTTTGGAAGACCCCGATCTTTATAGTGTATGGCACTCCTCAGCCGCAGAAGCAAACGGATTAAATTTTATTGGCTACAAAAATAAAGAAGTTGATGAACTTCTTGAAAAAGCAAGAACCAACAATAATAAAGAAGTAAGAAAAAAATATTATGACAGATTTCAAGAAATTTTAGCCATGGATCAACCATATCTTTTTCTTTATGTGCCCTATGCCCTGCCCATGGTTAAAAATAAATTTCAAGGTGTTGAACTTTCCATTTCAGGTATTGGATATAATATGGATAAATGGTGGATTCCAAAAGAATTACAATAAAAAAATAAGATAGTGTTATTGACAAAATTGTAAATAGCACTATTTTTTTGTTGAATATATTATTCAGTTATTTTTTAACAATAAGAAATACAAAGCTTATAAAAGATATTTTAAAACCAATTCAGGAGAATTTCATGTCAGTATCGTACAAGGATTATTATAAACTCTTGGGAGTATCAAAAAATGCAAATAAAGAAGAGATTGATAAGGCCTATAAAAAATTGGCACGCAAGCATCATCCTGATCTCAATAAGGATGACCCCACTGCAGAAGAAAAATTTAAGGATATCAACGAAGCCCATGAAGTCTTAAAAGACCCTGAAAAAAGAAGATATTATGACCAGCTTGGGCCTAATTGGAAAGATGGACAAAATTTTCAAAATTCCGGTGGTTTTGGCGGTTTTGGTGGTTTTGGCCAGGGCGGTTTTTCAGGTTCGGGAGATTTTAGTGATTTCTTTGAAATGCTTTTCCGACAACAAGGCGGAGGTTTTAATTCCCAATCTTTTAACCGCCAAAGACGAGGGCAAGACGTGGAAGCAACCATGCACATAGCCCTTGAAGATGTTATTAAAGGCGGACATCACAGTATTAATTTAAACACGTCAGCCGGTCCAAAAAATCTAAAGGTCAATATTCCTGTAGGAATAAAAAATGGTGGAAAACTAAGACTCACAGGACAAGGCGGAAATGGTTCGCCAAATGGAGATTTATATTTAATCATTGAATATGCAAAACATTCTCAATTCAAAGTCGATGGTTCTGATATAACAGTTGAAATACCTGTCTTACCATGGGAAGCCGTACTTGGCACCAAAGTAGAAGTACCCACATTGGATGGCAAAGTGGAAATGAATGTACCGGCAGGAATTAGTAGTGGACGTAAACTTAGATTAAAAGGAAAAGGACTGGGATCTCCCGATAATCGTGGTGATGAATATGTATTAATTAATATAAAATCTCCGGACTTATCCACAATGACAGAAAAAAGTAAAGCATTGTGGCAAGAACTTGCCGATGAAGCACAAAAAGGGGAATAAAATGAGTAAAAATAATGATGTTTTATCAACTTCCTATACCAGTATCAAAATTTATGAAGACAATAAAACTGTCTTTACCTTGTCTGAATTTACTCAATTTGCTGAAATTACAGAAGATAGAGTAAAAGAATTATTAGAACTTGGCTGGCTTCAACCGGTTAATTCAGAACCAATTAACTCAAATAATGATTTGCAGTTTAAATATATTGATGCCTATAAAGCAAGAAAAGTTGACAGACTTTGTTGCGATTTTGAATTTCCAAGCTTAGCAGGAGCAATTATTGTTGATTTACTCGAAAAAATTGACGATTTGGAAGCTAAATTAAAAAAAATCTGAATATATTTTTTTGAGAGGGGAAACCACATTTTATTCCAACTTGGGGGCTTTGCCCCAAACCCCACGTGATTCCGGATTGAGGGGGAAAACCACGTTTTTTTGAACCAACCAAAAACGCCTGCGGCTGGGCGAGTTTTTCCCCCTCAAACGTAAGCAATCGCTTCCCCCTTTCCTTAAAAAAATATTTTATTAAATAACAATATAACCGTTTTGATTTATTAGTGTTTTACTTAATATCTAAAATCAAAAATTATGCCAAAATTATGTTTTTTTTAAATGGAAAGTTTCTAGCAACAATATCATTTTTATAAATTTATCATAGATGTTATACTTATTTCAAAAAATTTTTCTCAAAGAAAATTAATTAGTGCTTCCTTAATAAAATTATAATTTAATAATTAAAAATAATAATAGGAATATATATGGATATAAACAGATTAACCGAAAAAGCCCAAGAGGCTGTTTTAGATGCTCAAAATTTGGCATTTAGTCATGAGCATCAAGATGTGGACATTGAACACTTGGCTCTGGCCCTTTGTACTCAAGAAAAAGGTTTAGTTCCTTCAATTTTACAAAGAATAAATGTAAATACTATAAGTTTTAGTAATGAATTAGGTGAATTATTAAAAAAACGCCCAAAGGTAAGCGGAACTTCTTCAAATATGGACAGTGTTCCTATTTCAAGTAAAGTAAATAAAGCTTTGTCCATGGCAGATCTTTTGGCAAAGAAAATGAAGGACGATTATATCAGTGTTGAACATATTTTTTCTGAATTAATCGGGCCAAGTCCAAGTGGTTTATTTGGTGACCTTTGCCGAAAATATGAAATAACTCAGGCAAAATTTATTAAAGCCGCCGAGGAACTTAGGGGGCCACATCGAATTAACACCCCCAATCCTGAAGCTACCTTTGAAGCCCTTGAAAAATATGGGCGTGATTTGGTTGAAGCTGCCGGAAAAGGCAAGCTTGACCCTGTCATCGGTAGGGATCAAGAAATTCGACGTACCATTAGAATTTTATCACGCCGAACCAAGAATAATCCTGTACTGATTGGTGAAGCAGGGGTTGGTAAAACAGCCATTGCCGAAGGACTTGCCCACCGTATTGTAAAAGGTGATGTACCTGAAAATCTAAAGCAAAAGAAAATTTTTGCACTGGATATGGGAGCACTTATTGCAGGAGCAAAATTTAGAGGTGAATTTGAAGAAAGATTAAAGGCCGTTTTGGCGGAAGTTGAAAAATCTGAAGGACAAATCATCTTATTTATTGATGAACTTCATACCATTGTCGGAGCCGGCAAGGGTGAAGGTTCAATGGACGCAGGTAATTTATTAAAACCCATGTTGGCAAGGGGTGAATTACATTGTATTGGTGCAACTACCTTGGATGAATATAGAAAATATATTGAAAAAGATCCTGCCCTTGAAAGGCGTTTCCAACCTGTTTTGGTAAATGAGCCAAATGCAGAAGATGCCATTTCCATTTTGCGTGGTTTAAAAGATAAATTTGAACTTCACCATGGTGTCAGAATAAGTGACAGTGCCATTGTTGAAGCTGTCATGCTTAGCATACGTTATATTTCAGACAGGCAATTACCTGATAAAGCCATTGATATTATTGATGAAGCGGCCGCAATGATTAGAACTGATATTGATTCTCTTCCATCAGAGTTAGATGAAGTCAATCGCAAAGTAATGCAACTTGAAATTGAACGTGAAGCCCTTAAAAGAGAAACAGATCAAGCATCTCAGCAAAGATTACAAAAGCTTGAGGGTGAACTCATTGAACTGAAAGCTAAACAAACCATATTAAAAGAACAATGGGAAAATGAAAAAGGTTCAATTGATTTTATTCGTCAAATAAAAGAAGAAATTGAAAAAACAAAATTACTTATGGAAGAAGCCGAACGTAATTACGATTTGGCTAAGGCAGCAGAATTAAAATATTCAAAACTATTTAGTTTAGAGTCCAAACTTGCAGAGCTTGAAAATGTTAATAGGCTAAGTAAGGATGGGCAAGAAGTAATCGAAACAAAGCTTGTCAAAGAGGAAGTACGCCCGGACGATGTTGCCTCCATTGTGGCTCGCTGGACGGGGATACCTGTTACTCGTTTATTGCAATCTGAAAAGGATAAACTCCTTGAATTACCTAATCTTTTACATAAAAGAGTCATAGGGCAAGATGATGCTGTAACAGCCGTGGCAGATGCGGTTTTAAGGGCAAGAGCAGGTTTGTCAGACCCAAATCGCCCCTTGGCATCATTTATTTTTCTTGGTCCCACAGGGGTTGGCAAAACTGAACTTTGCAAGGCCTTGGCAGAAGCCCTTTTTGATACAGATGAAAATATGGTACGTCTTGATATGAGTGAATACATGGAAAAACATTCAGTATCAAGACTTATCGGTGCGCCTCCGGGATATGTTGGTTATGATGAGGGTGGACAATTAACCGAGGCAGTCAGACGTAAACCCTATTCTGTTATTTTACTTGATGAAATTGAAAAAGCTCATCCCGATGTTTTTAATACCATGCTCCAACTGCTTGATGATGGACGACTAACCGACAGTCAAGGCAGAACAGTTGATTTTAGAAACACCATTGTGATTATGACTTCAAATATTGGCTCAAGCCTATTACTTGAAGGAATTAATAAGGACGGGAGTTTTAAGGAAAATGTAAGGGAAAATGTTTTTGCAGAACTTAAACAATATTTTCGCCCTGAATTTTTAAACAGAGTGGACGAAACAGTTCTGTTCTCTCCCCTACTCGCATCTCAAATTGGTGAAATTATTAATGTTTTACTGGTTGGACTTCGTAAACGCTTGGCAGAACGCAAAATTCAACTTGAAATAAGTGAAAGTGCTTTAGAGCTCATTGCCATAAAAGCTTATAATCCAACCTATGGAGCCAGACCACTAAAAAGGTATTTGCAGCAATACCTCGAAACGCCTCTTGCAAAAGGTATTATCAGTGGAACCATGCCGGATAATTCAAAAATAACAGTCAACCCTGCCCCACTTGATTCTAAAGATAGCTTTGAATTTACTGTTGAATAATTTCTGTTAATTTTTTCTTGAGAGTGAAACCCATAACGTATCTGAAATTTGTTTTTTCAGGAAAGGGAGGGTTTGGGCACGTCATTCTAATTCTAGGGTGTGTTTCTAAATTATTTAACGTTATAATAAAGAGTTACTTTATTTAT
>CAYJGE010000101.1:0-11432 GCA_964369835.1 uncultured Mailhella sp. | reverse complement strand
AAAAATTAAAATTTGAACATCAGATATTTTGCTTATTAATCAGTGCTTCCTTAAAATTATTACGGGAGTCATTAATTATTTGTATTTATATTCCTTACAACACACTAATTATATTTATGGAAGCACTGATTAATTCCGTAAACGGAATTAATCAGAAAGGTACACTGCCCGCCATTCGCCCTTTGGGACACAAAAAACGTGGTTTTTGCTCTCATTTCGGCGTGCAAAGCAGACATTTCATGTCTACTTTGTAAGGAAACACTTTCAAGGGGTTTGCAAAATTTTAAAATTTTGATTTAATCAGCGTTTCCTTATAAAAATACTTAATTAAAGTGTTTTTTATATAAATATTAAGTGACCTGAGTAACACGCACGTTATTCCAATTTGGGGGCTTTGCCCCCAAACCCCCAGCAAAGGGAGTGACTCCCTTTGCAAACCCCAATGATTTTTCAAATTTTATTTGAAAAAATGACAAAAATAAGAAATTGTCACAAATCAATTTTAATAAAAATATTTTTTAATATAAGAATTGGAATGACGTGGAGTAACACGTGATTCCGGATTTCAAAAACTATAATTATGGCATGATTTTTGATTTTAGACATTAAATAAAATGTTAATAAATCAAAGTAGTTATATTTTTTCAATCAATGTCATAACTGTTTTGATTTATTTATATTTTGCTAAATTTAAAAAATAAAAAACCATACCAAAATTGTGATTCTTGAAAACCGGAATGGCGTGGGTTTTCCCCCTCAATCAGGAATCACTTGTAGGATTCCCCCTCTAAAAAACAGTAAAACGGATTGACTCAGAAAAATTAAACATAAGACAAATATTTGACATGTTTTAGTATTAAGTATAATTTATTTGAACTAAACACAATAGGAGTATTTATTATGCGTAAATTTTTAATTTCTTTAACCGTTTTACTTTCAATGGCCATGGGGCAAGCAGCCCATGCAAGTCCTTTACATGATGCCGCAGATAATGGCGATGTTCAAGCCATAAACAAATTGCTTGGCGAAGGTGTTGATGTTAACATCATTGGTGATGGCGGCTGGAGTCCCCTGCTTTCTGCTGCTTGGAGCGGACAAGCAAATGCTGTTAAAATTTTACTTGCCAATGGTGCCGATGTAAACATAACTGATAACAATCACGGTTATACAGCCATGCATTTTGCTGCCATGAGAAATCAAGCAGAAGTTGTTAAAGCTTTGGTCCAAAATGGAGTTAATGTTAATCTACAAAGTCAATGGGGCGAAACACCGCTTATGACTGCTGCAGCCAATGATTGTGTAGACGTAATTAAAGTGTTGCTTGAACATGGTGCAGACACAAATATACAAGACGGTACAGGCATGACTGCTCTTATCTATGCCGCTCCCGGCGGATATTGGGAAGGAAATATTGAACCTAGCGGAAATGTAGATGCAATTCAAATGTTGCTTGATAATGGTGCTGATGCAACTATAAAAGATAATGATGGAAATACCGCTTTTGATATTGCCATGGCAGAAAACCCAAAAGTAATTGTTATAGAGATGTTATCAAAGGCTATAAAAAAATAATTCTTGATGAAAATTGGTTATTATTAATAACCTTATTGAAATCAAAATAAATATAAAAAAGCAGTCATGAATTAATTGATTGCTTTTTTTATATATTCTAAGGTTATAACAGGATCAATTTTTATAATGATTTCATGGAGTGTTTACACCGTAAACACGACCGACAAAATATTTTTTTGGCAAGAATAGACAAAACCACGCTTTTGTCGTTAAATGATTGCCCTAAAAAATTTTTTTGGCATGCCTTTTACCTCTGCACAAAATTTTATCTAAGGAAGCACTGATTAATTCCGTAAACGGAATTAATCAGAAAGGCACACTGCCGCCATTCGCCCTTTGGGACGCAAAAAACGTGGTTTTTGCTCTCATTTCGGCGTGCAAAGCAGACATTTCATGTCTACTTTGTAAGGAAACGCTTTCAAGGGGTTTGCAAAATTTTAAAATTTTGATTTAATCAGCGTTTCCCTAAATATAAAAAATTTCATTCTAAAAACAGTTTTTATTAAAAATTAATAATTGTGCAGAGGTCTCTTCAGATGAAATTATTATTGTCGACTGCTATAGCAGACGACCACTGCACAGACATAAGTGCAATTTTATTGCACTGTTAAGTACCGTAGCAAGTGTGCATTTACTTAAGTTGACATTAGTGATATCAACTTAAAATACTATATTGAAACGCTCTAAATTTAAAATACAGGAGTATTTATCATGCATAAAATTCTATTTTTATTAAGCTTATTACTTTCAATGGCCATAAGCCAAGTGGCACAGGCCGGTTCTTTACATGAAGCTGTGGAAAAAGGTGATGTTCAACTTATAAATAAATTGCTTGAGGAGGGTATTTCCGTTAATATAACAAATGACTATGGGCGGACTCCCCTAATGAATGCTGCATGGCATGACCAAGTAGAAGTTATAAAATTTTTGATTACCAATGGTGCTGATGTAAATATACAAAATGCTGAAGGCATGACCGCTCTTATGACTGCCGCCGGCGGTGGAAATTGGGATATGCATGGAGATATTATACCAAGCGGAAATATAGAAGCAATTCAAGTTTTGCTTGAAAATGGTGCCGATCCAAATATAAAAAATAATGATGGATATACAGCTTTGGACATTGCCACATTTGATAATCCAAGACTGGAAGCCATAGAAATGTTACTTGCAGTAACAAAACAATAATGGATAAGTTTAGGCTGACAAAATTTTTTGAATTGACTTTTTAGACCTCTGCATAATATATTATGTGGAGGTCTAAAATTTTAATAAAATAAAAAATATAAAAAAATCATTCACAAATCCATTTTAATGATTATTTTAATATTAAAACGTTTGTTATTATAAAAATGTCTTGTTTTTGTAAAAATTAAGTCAAAAAATTCACAAGCAAAGGCCTAATATGAAAATAATTTTCAAAAATACTTTTTATCTTACTGGTATTACATAATTTTATTTTAAAAAAAATTAAATTTCCCTTGCCTTTATTAAAGGATTTTACTATAAATGTTTTTATCCGAATATTTTAAATTTTAAGAGGTCTTAATTTATTTAAAATTTGGATAATTCAGTTGATACTAAAAAACAGATTAATTCATTGTTAACAATGTAAAATATAGCAAAAGTTACACAAAAAATTTGCAAAAATAAGCACATAATGTGCAAATTTCTTGTAAATTTTGACTCAAGCAACAAGTTTTTAAGTATCGGCTGACAAAATTTTTATGATAATAAAAATTTAGCACGACGCAGAGTGAGCAAAAACCATGTTTTTTGCGTCCCTTAAGGGCACTCGGAGTCAGTGTGCCTTTTGAAAAAGTCAAGAATTGACTTTTTCAAAGTGGATTAATTCGACTATGAGAAAATTTTTATATTATGAGAAAATTAATCTCATAAACCTTAATATTTTGAGGAAGTAATCATGGAAATAATTCAACTTGAAAAAACTCGTGACCCAAACTTTGTCAAAGAAGTTGAAGCAAAAAGCGGGCAAAAGCTTTCCACATGTTATCAATGTGGTAATTGTACAGCAGGTTGCCCCGGGGGAGAGTTTTATGACCGCCAAGTCAGTCAAATTATGAGAGCAGCTCAAATGGGACTGAAAAAAGAAGCTCTTGAAAACAGATCTCTTTGGTTGTGTCTTAGTTGTCAAACTTGTTCTGCCCGCTGCCCCAATAACATTGATGTGGCAGGAGTAATGGAAACTTTACGTGAAATGGCACGTCATGAAGGACATGTCAATGACAGACCAATCGAAAGCTTTTGGAAAGCCTTTTTGGATATGGTCAAATTTACCGGACGTTCCTATGAAGCCGGTATTATAGCAGACTATATGCTTCGCACAGGACGTGGCTGGAGCAATATGTTAATGGCTCCGACAGCTCTTAAAAAAGGTAAAATGCCATTTTTACCTCATAGAATTAAAGGGCGTAGTCATGTTGCTCAAATTTTTAAGCGTTTTGCTGAAAAAAGGAGTTAATTTGTGAAAATAGCTTATTATCCCGGTTGTTCAGGTGAAGGAACTTCAAAGGAATATGAAGTTTCAACCAGAGCAATTTGTAAAGCTCTGGATATTCAATTAACTGAAATTGATGATTGGAACTGTTGTGGCTCAACTCCGGGTCACTCCATAGATCATGCACTTTCAGGAGCTTTATCTGCCAGAAACTTGGTGTTGGCTCATAAAATGGATGCTGATTGTGTTGCAACCCCCTGTCCAAGCTGTCTTTCAAATTTAAAGCATGCCAAACATCGCATGACTGATGAAGAATTTAAAGAACAAGTCGATTACTTACTTGATGAAAAAAGCCCTGATGATTTACCTGAAGCCTATTCAATTCTTCAAATTATACTTGAAAAGATGTCACTTGACGAAATTAAAGCCAAGGTAAAAAAACCATTAAAAGGTTTAAAAATTGCCTGTTATTATGGCTGTCTAATGGTTCGCCCTCCAAAAGTTATGCAATTTGATGATTATGAAAACCCTGTGTCCCTTGATAATCTGATGGTTGCACTTGGCGCAGAAGTAGTGCCATTTTCTTTGAAAACCGAATGTTGCGGTGCTGCCATGGGTGTTGTGGACAAAAATGTTTCAGCTTCCCTTTCAGGGCGTATTTTGGAAAATGCCAAACAATTTGGAGCAAATTGTGTTGTGGCAGCCTGTCCACTTTGTCAAATGAATTTAGACCTTCGTCAATTCCAAGCCAATTCGGCATTTAATCAACAGTTTGATTTGCCTGTATTTTATTATACTCAATTACTTGGAATAGCTTTTGACTTACATAAAGAGGATATACTTCTTGAGAAATTGGCTGTCAATCCTCAGCCTGTTCTTGATCATATGGAACAAACCATTATAGAAGAAGGCAAAAAAGAAGCCGCCGCCAAAAAAGCAGAAGCAGAAAAATTAGCCAAGGCTGAAAAAGCTAAAGCAGAAAAAGAAGCCGCCGCCAAAGCCAAGGCTGAAGAAGAAGCTAAAGCTAAGGCTGAAGAACCAAAAGAAGAAAAAGCTGTTGAAGGAGCCGCATCATGAGAATAGGTGTATTTGTATGCCATTGCGGTAGTAATATTGAAGCAACAGTTGATACTGCTGCCGTTGCTAAAAAAGCTTTGGATTATCCTGATGTTGTTTATGCAACAGATTCCATGTATACATGTTCTGAACCCGGTCAAGATGCCATTGTCGAAGCCATTAAAGAACATAGTTTAGACGGTGTCGTTGTTGCTTCTTGTTCACCAAGAATGCATGAACCAACATTTAAAAGAACAGTTCAAAGAGCAGGACTAAACCCCTACATGTTTGAAATGGCAAACATTCGTGAGCATGTTTCATGGATTGGTAGGGACAGAGAATTAAATACCAATAAATCAGCCGAACTTGTTTTACTTGCAACAGAAAAACTTCGCCGAAATAAACCACTTTTCCCCCAACAATTTGATGTAACCAAAAGAGTTTTGGTTATTGGTGGTGGTGTTGCCGGTATTCAGGCAGCCTTAGACTGTGCCGACGGCGGAATTGAAGTTGTTATGGTTGAAAAAGACACCACAATCGGTGGAAAAATGGCAAAGCTTGATAAAACTTTCCCCACCATTGACTGTTCAAGCTGTGTTCTTTCACCCAAAATGGTTGACGTTGCTCAGCATGATAAAATCACCCTTTATGCTTATTCCGAAGTTGAAAGTATTTCAGGATTTATTGGCAACTTTACTGTTAAAATCCGTAAAAAAACCACTTATGTTGACTGGGATCTTTGCACAGGCTGCGGAGTTTGTACCGAAAAATGCCCTGCAAAAAAATGTCCCGATAAGTTTAATGAAGAAATTGGAACCACAACAGCCATAAACATTGCTTTCCCTCAGGCCATTCCTAAGAAAGCCACCATTCATGGTGATGTTTGCCGTAAAATCCAAGGTGGAAAGTGTGGAGTTTGTGCCAAAATTTGTCCTACAGGTGCCATCAAGTATGAAATGGAAGATGTCATCGTGGAAGAACAAGTCGGTGCTGTCATAGCCGCCACAGGTTATGATTACATGGACTGGACACAACTTGGTGAATATGGTGGAGGCCAACATAAAGATATTATTACAGGCTTGCAATATGAGCGTTTACTTTCTGCCTCAGGTCCAACCGAAGGGCATATTAAACGTCCTTCCGATGGTTTGGAGCCAAAAAATGTTGTGTTTATTCAATGTGTGGGTTCAAGGGATCGTTCCATTGATCGTCCTTATTGTTCCGGTTTCTGTTGTATGTACACAGCAAAACAAGCAATTTTGACAAAAGACCATATACCTGACTCTCAATCCTATGTATTTTATATGGATATTCGTTCACCCGGTAAGTTGTATGATGAATTTACTCGCCGTGCCATGGAAGAATATGATACAGAATACATCAGAGGGCGTGTTTCAACAATTCAACCATATGTCCGCCCCAATGGTGTGCTTGGGTATAAGGTTAGAGGTGCCGATACACTTATGGGACAACCTGTGGAAATAGACGCTGACCTTGTGGTCTTGGCTGTTGGTGCAGAGGGAGCAAAAGGTTCTCCTCAACTTGCCGAAATTTTGCGTATTTCCTATGATAAATATGGTTTCTTCATGGAAAGTCACCCAAAATTAAAACCTGTTGAAACAAATACAGCCGGTGTCTATCTTGCCGGTGTTTGCCAAGGTGTAAAAGACATACCAACTTCAGTTTCTCAAGGTAGTGCGGCGGCGGCCAAGGTTATGGCGCTGTTCTCCAAACCAAAACTTCAAAATGACCCACAAATTTCCTTTGTGGATAACAGACGTTGTGTCGGTTGTGGAAAATGTATTACTGTTTGCCCATATCAGGCAATTAAAGAAGTTGAATTCCGCGGACAATTGAAAGCGGAAGTTATCGAAACCGTATGTCAAGGTTGTGGACTTTGTACTGCAACATGTCCACAAGGTGCAATCCAAATTGCCCACTTTACAGATAATCAATTACTTGCTGAGGTGAATGCCCTATGTCAGTTATAGAAGATAAAGAACGCCGTATAGTCGGATTTCTGTGTAACTGGTGTTCTTATGGCGGTGCAGATACCGCCGGTACTGCTCGTGCCACCCAACCCACAGACCTTCGGATTATTCGTGTTCCCTGCTCAGGGCGTGTCAATCCCTTATTTGTGCTAAAAGCCTTGATGAACGGAGCGGACGGCGTATTGGTTTCAGGTTGTCACCCTCGTGACTGTCACTATGCGCTTGGTAACTATTATGCTCGCCGTCGCCTTGAAACCCTTAAGGAATTTTTACCTATTATCGGTATTGATCCCGATCGTTTCCATTATACTTGGGTTTCTGCGTCCGAAGGACAAAGATGGCAAGAGGTTGTTACTAAATTTACAGACCATGTGCATAAGCTTGGACCTGCTCCCAAATGGAGTGAAGTCAAGCCCATGTATGACGTGAAATATGAAATGGTTGAAGCTGTTCGCCCACTTGGTTGCGGACAACACCCTGCCCTTGACGAACTCAAAGCCGAAATCAAAAAAGCCTTGCCAAACCTTGATGGTGTGCTTGGCTGGAGACAAGGTTTTGATGAACTTCATGTTGATCCTTTCATGATGAAAACAGAAGAAGATGTGGATCAATTGGTTTGGGGACCGTTTAACGTGCAAAACCTCACCAATTTCTTACCAAAACATAAGGGTAAAAAAATTGGCGTTGTTGTAAAAGGTTGTGACAGCAAAAACATTGTTGAACTTCTTGTGGAAAATCTAATTAAACGTGAAGATGTCACAATTTTTGGCATAGGCTGTAATGGTACCGTCGATTATAAAAGAGTGCTTGAAAAACTTCCCGAAAATGCCAAAATTGAAAGCATTGAGAAAAAAGCAAATCTCAAAATTGTTGCCAATGGGCAAGAATATGAAATTAAAATGGCAGATATTGCTCAAAATAAATGCCGTACTTGTGTTAATCCAAATGCTGTTATTTCTGATGTCTTTGTGGGTAAAGAAACCGAAATTCCAAGTTGCGATGATGCTCGTTCACCTGCCCTACGTCTTTTGGACGGCATGAACTATGAAGAACGCATGAGTTTTTGGAAAGGACAAATGGAAAATTGCATACGTTGTTATGCTTGCCGCAGTGCTTGTCCTCAATGTGTCTGCCGTGATTACTGTGTATCAGATGCTCGTGATCCGGCTTGGTTGACTCAAGAAGACAGTGTTGAACAAAAATTGTTCTTCCAACTCATTCACGCCCAGCATCTTGCAGGTCGTTGCACAGGCTGTGCTGAATGTGAACGTGCTTGTCCTATGGATATTCCTGTCTTTGCCCTAAAACAACAATTTGGCAGAATGATTAAGAAAATCTTTGGCTACAGTGCCGGACTTGATCTTGAATCCACTCCGCCACTTCTCGGTTATGAAGTTGAAGAAGCCAATATTAAGGAGCATGAATTATAATGAGTACTTTATTTGCTACCCCATCTGCCCTGCTTGCTTGGCTTAAAGACTTGACCTCTGAGTTTAGAGTTCTGGCTCCAAGGCAACAGGGAACAGTCTCATTGTTTAAGGCTGTATCAGGTGAAGAACTTGGTAATGTCCAAGATGTTAACAGTCTTTTGATGCGTACTTCCATGTCCGCCAAGGAAGCTGTTATTCCTAAATGTGAAACACTTTTTTATATAAAAGGCGAAAAAGATCCTGCTGATTTGTCCAAAATCAATCAGGAAGTAGTAGCTGCCGATGAATCTGTTCCAACCATTGTTTTTGGTGGACGCCCTTGTGATGCGCAAGGCTTTCTCTGGCTTGATGAGCCCTATTTAAACGGTCCTTTTGTGGATCCTTATTATAAAGCTCATCGTGAAAAACTTATTATCATTACCCAAGCTTGTTCAAATGCATTAAGCACTTGTTTTTGTAATTGGGTTGGCTCAAATCCTGCCGATGATAAGGGTTCCGACATTCTCTTTACTCCCATTGACGGTGGTTTTGTAGTTGTTGGCGTTAGCGAAAAAGGCAAAGCCATGCTTGAAAAATCAAACTTTTCAATTGCTGCGGACGATCAAAACAATGCAGTTGCCAAAGTTCATGAACAAGCAAAATCCGAACTACCCGAAGACAGCACCATCGAAGATATTCCACAAAAAGTTTATGCTCGTTTCAATGATGTGGCTTTTTGGGAAAGTGAAATTGAAAAATGTTTGTCTTGCGGTGCTTGCACCTTTCTTTGCCCCACCTGTCAATGTTTCACCATTACAGATGAAGGCAATCAATTAAACGGTAAGAGAATGAGAAGCTGGGACGGTTGCATGGCCAACCATTTCACTTTGGAAGCCAGTGGGCATAATCCCCGTTCCACAAGAGGACTTCGTTATCGTAACCGCTTAGGACATAAATTCAGCTATGCTCGCAAACAAAAAAGCTATAGTTGCGTAGGTTGTGGTCGTTGTGTTCGCAGCTGCCCTGCCCATTTAGATATTCGTACAGTTTTACGCAATGCCTGCCAAGGCAATGCCTCAAACTAAGGTGAGGAAAATCAATGAGTGAAAAAAAATGCGGTAGTGGGTCAAACCCATATCTTCCATACATTTCAACTGTCTTGGAAGTCATTGAGGAAAGCCCCACCATTCAAAGTGTAAGAGTGAAATTTAACGATAAAGAGTCATGGGACAACTTTGACTATGAACCCGGACAGGTAGGACAACTTTCTGTTTTTGGTTCAGGTGAATCAACCTTTGTTATCAATTCACCACCATCAAAAAAGAAAGACTATTTGCAATTTTCTGTTATGCGCACAGGTGAGGTAACAGCTTCTATCCATGCGCTAAAGGTTGGGGATCAAGTGGGCGTCAGAGCTCCCCTTGGCAACTTCTGGCCTTGGGAAGACTGGAAAGGCAAAAATGTTTTCTTTGTGGGTGGCGGTATCGGTATGGCTCCCATTCGTACAGTCATGGAACACCTTATGGAACGCCACAAGGATTATGGAAAACTTAGCCTCCTCTATGGTGCAAGAAGTTATGCAGACATGGCTTTCAAAACCGAAGTTGAGTCTTGGCTAAAAGATCCTGTGCTTGATTGCACTCTTACCGTTGACGTACCAACCGAAGATTGGAAACATAAAGCAGGACTTATTCCCAATATTTTGAAAGAAATCAATCCTGCCCCGGCAAACACCGTTGTTGCCATTTGTGGGCCTCCGATAATGATTAAATTTACTATCATGGCTTGCAAAGAGCTTGGTTTTGCCGATGAACAAATCTACACAACCCTAGAAAGACGTATGAAGTGCGGTATAGGAATATGTGGTCGTTGTAACCTTGGTGAAAAATATATCTGCCTTGACGGCCCTGTATTTACTCAAGCTGAACTAAATAACTTACCACCTGAACTTTAATTTATTGATTGAGGGAGGAAACCCCATTTTTTTGTAAAAAATGAGTTTTCCCCCCTCAAACTCCCCCCTTCCTGAAAAAACTTTTTTCAGATAATAATATAACTATTATTTATGTTTTACTAAAAATATAAAATCAAATTTAAAAACCCATTTTAAATTATTAATATCCAGAGGTTATTATGAAAAAAACTAAATTTTTTCTTGTAAATTTAATATGTCTTTTTGTACTAACAGCTTGTGCAACTCCGGGAATTACCCCGTCTTTAAGTGAACAACGCAGGCATAATGCTTCTGTGGATTTTGA
The DNA here is from genome assembly GCA_964369835.1 of uncultured Mailhella sp. Classification (GTDB taxonomy): domain Bacteria; phylum Desulfobacterota; class Desulfovibrionia; order Desulfovibrionales; family Desulfovibrionaceae; genus Taurinivorans. Next base: position 688 of record CAYJGE010000101.1, on the reverse strand, counting down.
TAATTTCATGTATGCGGCAGCCAATGGAGAAGTGGATAACCTCATGGCTTATTTGACTAATGGCGGTAAAATTGACGTTCAAGATAAACAAGGTTATACAGCTCTTATTTGGGCAGCCTATGAAGATCAAGCCCAAGTAGCCAAAGTACTCATTGACAATGGGGCAGACGTAAATATAAAAAATCAGTTTGGTGGAACTGCCCTTTATTGGGCTGCCAATAATGGTAATTTAGAAATTTCAAAGGCTTTGATTGAAAGCAATCGCACAAGTTCAGATGACAGAGATACAGCCCTAATTCTTGCCGCAAGAAATGGAAATATTGAAATTGCCAAAATACTTTTACAAAATGGGGCAAACCCCAGTGCAAAAAATGATAATGATGACAGAACAGCTCTGACTTTTGCAACTCAAAACGGACATACAGATCTTGCCAGAGTGCTAAGAGCCCACGGCGCAAAATAATATCATTTATAATAAATTTTATGAAGCAAGAAAATAACTTATTTTCTTGCTTTTTTTTGGTGAAAAGTACACAGTATTTGTAATGAGATCACTTGTTTTTTGATATATCGGAAAATTAGATTTGTCGGTTAACGAAACACGTCAATCCGTTTTTGTGCTTTTTTGAGGGTGAAAACCACGTTTTTTTGAAACATTCCACGACGCCTGACGGCTGGGCGAGTTTTT
>CAYJGE010000100.1:0-11636 GCA_964369835.1 uncultured Mailhella sp. | reverse complement strand
GACTCCCTTTGCAAACCCCAATGATTTTTTCAAACTTTATTTGAAAAAATGGCAATAATAAGAAATTTTCACTAATCAATTTTGATAAAAATATCTTTTACTATAAGAATTGGAATGACGTGCTCAAACTCCCCCTTTCCTTAAAAAACAAATTTTTCTAACATATTGTTTTACATTTGTTTTTTTAAAAATAACTTTTTAAGTATTTTTATTTTTGAAAGTAGTTTTTACAAGCGGATTGACGTGCTTGTTGTGTAAAAAAAGTAAATATTATAAATATGTTAGTTAAAAACTGTCTGAAAATAATTAAAAAAATGCAAGAAAACGATTTTTTATGTTTATTTCTTGCATTTTTTTGTTTGAAGAATATTTTTTAGATTTGTTTTTAACGTATATAAGTTGGTAAATTTAATAGCAAATTCTCAGTGAAAGAACTGAGCCTTTCTAAAATCCAAGGAAAAGTAAAGATAAGTACTGTGAAAATGGCAATTAATTTAGGAATAAATGTCAATGTCATTTCTTGAATTTGGGTTGCGGCTTGGATAATACTGATAAAAGCACCAACTCCAAGACCAACCAATAAAATTGGCAAAGAAATTGAGAGAGTAAGCTCAATTGCACTGCGCATAAAACCTATAATAAATTCCGGACTCATAGTTTAAACCTTTTTTTGTCGTCAGAATAAGAAACTGTTAACCAAGGAACCGATTAATAAGTTCCAACCGTCAACAATAACAAATAATAATAATTTAAATGGCATGGATACCATCATTGGTGGTAACATCATCATACCCATGGCCAATAAAATACTTGAAACAACCATGTCAACAATCAAAAATGGAATATAAATTAAAAAGCCAATACTAAAGGCCGTTTTAAATTCACTTATCACAAAAGCAGCCGCAAGCATAATTGTGGGCACATCATTTTTATTTTCAGGTGATTGCATTTGAGCTATTGAGTAAAAAAGGGCAATATCTTTTTCTCTGGTATGTTTAAACATAAATTCACGGATTGGGATTTGAGCCCTTTCAAGGGCTTCATCAAAACTAATTCTTTCTTGCATGTAGGGCTGAATGGCGTTTTGATTGATACTTTCCCCAACAGGATACATAATAACAACACTCATGAAAATAGCTAAACTTGCCAAAACTTGCGTGGGGGGAATTTGTTGTATTCCCATGGCTTGCCTTAAAAAGTGAAAAACTATAATTATTCTGGTAAAACTGGTCAATGTCATGGCTATGGCAGGAGCCAAAGACAAAATTGTAAATAAAAATAGGATTTCAAGACTTAAAGATACTGTTGATGGTTCTACCTCGCCACCTGACAAAGACATGGTAAATGAAGGAACTTCGGCATAACAGATATTTGGAATAAGGCTAATTGCAAAGATGGCAAATAAACTAAGAATTTTTAGGTTCAGCCTTTTGTAAATGCTCTTCAAAAACTTTTGCATAGTCAATGTCTTCATCTTCCACCAGTTCTTTGATCAAAGTTATACTTTTGTCGGTTACGCCAAGAATAAGTCTTTTTTCCAAAACCTTTACCAAGGCAATGTATTTATTGGGTCCAAGGGGAAGCTGTGCTTCCAAATACATGGTATTTTTTGGTAAAAGCTTTTGATTTGGTAAAAATCGCCCATTTCCGAGTTTGCGTACCAGTCTTAAAATATACCAAAGTAAAATTAATAAAAAAATCATAATTCCAATGGCTTGAAAATAATTACCCCAACCAAAACTGCTTTTTCCTTGCTCTTCAATTTGACTTTTTGAGTTTTGGGAAATTTCGTTTATTCTTGTATTGATTTGTTGATCTGAATTGCTTTCTTTCAAACCGTTTTGCGTATTGGCACTTTCTTCTGTTTGAACTTCAAAACCTGTGTTCTCATGTTCATCTGCCAAACCCGAAGTGATAAACAGTAAAAAACAAATTGAAAATACAGTTAAAAACTGTAAAATTATTTTTTTCATGATTTTATTGTAAATTTATTATGGTAAAAATGTGAATTTTGCAACATAAAATAAATTAAGTTGAAATTACTGTAAAAGAATATTATGGAATGAGAATTTAATGAGTGTAAATTTATTTTGTGAAAGCACCGTTTTATTTTCATGAGGAAAATTAATCAGTGCTTTCATAAAAAATTTAGCTTATTTGGGTAATTCTTTCAATTGGGCTGATAATATCAGTCAATCTTACCCCAAATTTTTCGTTAACAACAACAGCTTCGCCCCTTGCAACAAGTTTTCCGTTAACAAAAACTTCAAGCGGTTCACCTGCGAGCTTATTTAATTCAACAACAGAACCTTGTCCAAGTTGTAATAAATCCTTGATTAAAAGACGAGTACGCCCAAGCTCTGCGGAAATATCAAGGGGAATGTCAAGAATAAAGTCAAGCTCTCTTTTTTGATCGCCTTGTGCTGTTCTTTTGGCAGATTCGGTAAAATCACTAAGTTCGGGAATTTGAACATCGGTAATTCTTTGACGAGTATTATTTACCGCCCTTTGTTCATCATCGGCAAGGGCCGCTGCCCATTCGGAGGCAAGGTCATTTTCTTCACTGCTTATGTCCTCAGATAATCCAAAATCGTCATCTGCCTTCAGTGCATCATCCCCATCTTGATTTTCGTCAAAATCAGGCATATCTTCTGCAAGGCTATTTGCCCATTCTGCGGCTAATTTTTCGTCGTCACTCATTTCATCTTGGCTCATGATATAATCCTTATAAATAAATTAAAATTTTATTGCACTACAAATTGGGTAAAATAAATTTGAACAACTCGAGGGGCACCGATAATTTGATTTAATCGGCTTGAAATTTCATTTTTAATTTTTAATTTACCGGCGGTTGTGGAAAGTTCATTATAATATTTGCTGGATAATGTAATGATGATGGCATCCCTGACCTTTGCAATTTGCCCCTGTAAATTTTTAGCTGCTTGTGGTGTGGTTAATTCAACATCCATACCTAGTTTTAAATAACGTATCGGTTCTTTATCGGCTAAGTTTACAGTTAAATTTGGAATATTTACAATATTCATGGAAGTTTGTGGGAGATTTGCATCAGGATTATTGTTATTTCCTGCATTATTATCGGTGTTTACATTGCTTTCTTGATTGTTTTGTTCTTGCTGTATATTTTGATCGTTTTGGCTTGTTTGCATGTTTTGTGCAGTCCCGCCCTGATTTACATTTGGCATGGCATCTGTAGGAGTACGCAAATTAAACCACCAAAAAACACCGGCACCACCACCAAGAAGTAAAAGAATAATTATAAGTATAATTATAATTTTTAATTTGCCTTTTTTGGGTTTTTGTTCTTGCTCTTGTTCTTTATCGTCTTTTGCCATTTGAGTAACTCCTGTTATTAAGTATAATTTTTTAAAATAACATAAGGAAACGTTGATTAAATCGGAATTTTAAACTTTTATGAAAATTGCAAAAATGTTTCCTTACAAAATAGACATGAAATGGCTATTTTGCACGTTGAAATGAGAGTAAAAACCACGTTTTTGTCCCCCTCCATGTTTTTTTGTTTTTATGTCTTCATGTTTCATGGTAGCGAATAAATGCTGTGTGCCTTTCTGAATAATTTCGTTTAAGAAATTCAGTGCTTCCATAAATTGAAGCTTGCAATACGAACCTGTTTCTGAAATTATAACTGTTTATCTAAAAATAAAAAATTTCGTTCCGAACACAGATTTTTACTAAAACTTATAATTGTGCAGAGGTCTCTTAACAAGATACTATAAAAAAATAAAAAAAAATGCAAAAGTTTTTTTTGATATTTTTGTTCAAAGCAACACGTCAATCCGCTAGTGAAATTAACTTTCAAAAATCAAAATATTTTTTAACCAATAACATAATTATTTTGATTTATTTATATTTTACTAAATTTAAAAGAGACCTCTGCACAATTATTAATTTTTAAAAAAAATCTGTTTTTAGAATTAAATTTTTTATTTTTAGATAAATTTTTGTGCAGAGGTTTCTAAAAATCAAAACCATACCAAAATTGTGATTTTTGAAAACTGATGGTGTGACGTCAATCCGGTTTTGTCTTTTTTGAGGAAAAAATCTTTTGAATAAGTTTTTTCCCTCATGTCTTCATTTTTAGGGCATTTTTGAAATTTATATGGGGTAGAGCAGTTTCAATCTTTATTGAAACTGCTCTAGTGTGTCACACTAGTTACTGTTAGATTGAAACTGTAAAATTAATTGATTTAATCTCGAAGCTTGTTCTGCCAAGTCATTTACTGCAACAGTAGCTTCTGACATATTGTGTGACATGGTATCTGCATTTGTGGTAACTGTGATCAGATTATTGCTAATTTCTTCAGAAGTCGAAGATTGCTCTTCGGCGGCGGTTGCTATTGACCGAATTTGATCGGCAGAACTATCCACAAGGCTAAGAATTTCTTTTAAACTTATGCCTGCCTGTTGGGCTTGATCGGTTGCTTCCACAATATTTTTCACTGAAATGTCCACATTATTCATATTGGTTTCAACACTTGCTTGAACGCTTTTGATTGCATTACCTACTTCTACTGTTGCACTCATTGTCTTTTCAGCCAATTTTCTGACTTCATCGGCAACAACGGCAAATCCTCGTCCTGCTTCACCTGCCCTTGCAGCTTCAATGGCAGCATTTAAAGCAAGCAGATTAGTTTGGTCTGCAATGTCTGAAATCACATTCATAATAGCATTGATTGATTCGGCATCAGCGCCAAGTTGTTGCATATCTTGTTTTAGTTTTTTGGCTTGATGGTCTACTCCTGCAATGCTTTTTACAACTGTTTCGACAATTTGAGAACCATTATCTGCACGTGTGCGTGCATCATTTGCCACAGATGAAGCATTTCCTGCACTTCTTGCAACTTCAATAACAGTATTATTCATTTCAGTCATGGCAACAGAGGTGGACTCTATTTGGCGTAGTGATTCAACGGCTGCTTGTTCAGAATGGGCTATTTGTGCGCTGAGTTCTGTTGCTGTTGAGGCCACACGGGTTGCAATTTCACTGGCTTGGCTAGACATGTTTTTAATGGTTTCACCTTGTTCATGAACTTTGGTAATATCATTAAAAAATTCAATATAGCCCACAGGTTTATGGTTTTGATCATAAAGGGGTAATGCCAGCACGTCAAAATAAAAAACTTTGCCATTAATTGTACAGGGTGCTATGGCATTGATTGGTGAGCTTTTTTTCATGGAATTATAACCAAGACAGTTTTCATTTCCGCAAGCAGGAGAATTAAATAATGGTCCACAAACTTTTCCTTCGATATTTTCTGCTCCAATGCTTTTTTTAGCTGTCTTGTTCATATAAATTATTTTATTATCACTTGTGGCTGTAAATATACTTGAGGGCATACGATCAATTAATTCTTGATATGTTGATATCAAGCCGTTAACCGAAGTAACAAGTTTATTGAAACCACCATGGAAGTATTTACAATCTGCCTGTGCTGTCAATGCACCTTGAGAAACCTTTGTGGATACGTCTGATATTTCTTCCACAATGGTATTGAGGGTTTCAGGTATGCTACGCATTGCGTTTATCAATTGCCCGATTTCATCTTTTTTATTTATACTTATGGTTGCGGTTAAATTACCTTGACTTATTTCTTTTGCAAAGCTTGTTGCAAGCTCAACCGGTTTAACGACTGCTTGTTGTGTAAAAAGATAGGATGTGATGGCTAAAACTATGGTGATTATCAAGCAAATAGTTGTAATTTGTTTAGCATTTTCAAATTTTTTACTGATATTTTTAGCCAGTTCATTTGTTCTGCTTAGCAATAAATTTGAAAAATCATTGATGGGTCTCATGATTTTTTCTGCTTCATTTCTGTATTGCTGACCAAAAACAAGTTCAATGGCTTTTGTCTGGTCAATATCACCTGTGACGGTATAATTACCCCTGGCATCTTTAAATTTTCCTTGTATGGAATTCATGGCTTCCACTTCAATATCAACTAATGTATTTGAAAGCCTATTGGATTCTTCAAGGAGATTGAATTCTTGATTGGTGACTCCATACTCTTTTAATAAATCAAGTAATGCCACTCTTTTACCTGAAGCAATGAGAGCATTGCTTGGGCGAGTTTTTTCACCTGCCCTTATGGCAACAATGTCATCATAAAGATTTTTAAAACTTTCATCATTATTGGTGACGTATAGTCTAACATTATCGGTAAGAGCCTCAGAGCTTGCTTTAAGCTCACGTGAAAGTTCAAGTAAGATATTGTTATTTGTGTTGACTTCTTGCACTTCAATAAAGGCAGTGTTTGCTCTTAAGAGAAAGAACAGGGAGATTACAATCATCATTATCACGAGAAAATTAGCCAGAAAAATACTTGTTCGAATTTTCATTATTCACTCCAATGTTTAAAAGTTATTTGAGCCTACTAATATTAGTTATCGCCTAAAAAATTAAAATCTTCATTTAACTCCTTAATTATCTTGTTTTGTATAAAATTTTATCCAAAAAACATATACTAAATTTAGCAAACAGTCAATTGAGATAAGTTATTATTTACTGTTTTTTTAGGATATATGCACGTCAATCCGCTTGTGAAATTTACTTTCAAAAAAAAATAATTATTTTTAAATCTATTTTTTAAAAACATTTATAAAACAATATGTTAGAAAAATTTGTTTTTTAAGGAAAGGGGGAAGCGATTGCTTACGTTTGAGGGGGAAAAATTCGCCCAGCCGTCAGGAGTCGTGGAATGTTTCAAAAAACGTGGTTTTCCCCCTCAAAAATACAAAAACGGATTGACGTGAGGATACATGTGTTGTTTGGCTAACTTTAAAACAGATGCGTTGCCCTTGTTTCACGAGGGAATATTTTTATAAGTTGAACGTGTAAAAAGCGTTTGTATTTATTTGTAAAAGCTCCAAGTTGACAATGATTTTTAAATAAGATAATTTTAGTTTGCAGAGCATAAAAAAATTTAAGGAAGCACCGATTAAATCAGTAATTCTTTAGAGGGAAGGCTGATTTAATCGAAATTTTAAATTTCTAAGGTGAGTTATGACAACAAATATGTATCCAAAAAATTTAGATCCAAGTCAATTTTCATCTCCTTGTTTTGTGACAGATTTGGCAAAGTTACGGAAAAATGTACAAATACTTGACGAGGTTCAAACAAGAACGGGAGCAAAAATATTACTTGCCTTAAAAGGTTTTGCTCAATTTGCAAGTTTTGATGTTATTTCAAGGGCAATGGACGGCCCTTTATATGGCGCTTGTGCCAGCTCTGTTGATGAGGCAAGGCTTGCAAAGGAAGAGTTTAAGGGGGAAGTGCATGCTTTTGCGGCGGCCTTTAGTGAGCAGGACATGGAAGAGCTTTTGCCCTTGATTGATCATATTACCTTTAATTCCACCAATCAATGGAAGAAATTTCGTCCCATTATTCAAAACTATTGCAAGCAAAATCAAAAAAATATCATTTGCGGACTTAGAATAAATCCCGAACATTCAGAGGGGGCTGTGCCAATTTATGATCCTTGTGATCCAAGTTCACGCCTTGGAATTAGGTTAAAAGATTTGGAAAAGGAAAATACTGAAGAATTATTTGAGGGAATTACAGGTTTGCATTTTCATACTCTTTGCGAACAAAATTCCGATGCCTTGGCAAGAACCCTTGAAGCGGTGGAAGCAAAATTCGGTAAATTTCTTGAAAAATCAAAGTGGGTAAATTTTGGGGGCGGACATCATATTACCAGATCAGACTATGATCTTGATTTGCTTTGCTCTTGTATTAAAAAAATTCAAGATAAATATCAAGTACAAGTTTATTTGGAACCGGGTGAAGCCATTGCCTATCAAGCAGGTTATTTGATTACAACTGTTCTTGATATTATTAATGCAGACATGCCCACAATTATTTTTGACAGTTCGGCTGCCTGTCACATGCCCGATGTTTTGGAAATGCCGTATCGCCCTGAAATTGTCGGAGCAGGGCAGGCAGGTGAAAAAGCATATACCTATAGGATAGGCGGAAAATCATGTCTTGCAGGCGATGTGGTCAATATCTATTCCTTTGACCATGAAATACAAGAAGGTGATAAGCTGATTTTTGAAGATATGGCAATTTATAGTATGGTTAAAACCACCACATTTAATGGAATACGTTTGCCTTCAATTGCCCTTTGGGACTCGGAAAATAATCAAATACGAAGTTTAAAACATTTTAATTATCAAGATTTTAGAAATAGATTATCTTAACTAGGGTGTGTTTCTTAATTCTTGTATTGTTTTCTATTACTTGTTTTTGCTTTGCAAAATCAAGTTGAGTTTTTATTGTCATAAAATATAGGGGTAAACCGGTCAGACTTCCAATATCTGCGTCAAGCTGTAAATTTTATCGGTTATGTACTAAGGTAAAAATTTAAAAATTTCAAATTTTTATCATAAATAAAGTAACTCTTTACTATAACGTTAAATAATTTAGAAACACACCCTAAAAAATTAAAAACTAATTTTCAGAGTGGACTAAATTAATTCTTATTGTTATACCAAGTTTAACAAATTAACCTTATCCATATAAAATTGAGGAGCAATTTATGCAAGCAATTATTTCCCAAGATCCAAGCATAGCAGAAGCAATTTTCTTAGAAAACCGTCGCCAAGTTACAAAACTTGAGCTTATTGCTTCCGAAAACTTTGTGTCTGAAGCTGTCAGAGAAGCACAAGGTTCTGTTTTAACTCATAAGTACGCTGAGGGTTATCCCCATAAGCGTTATTATGGTGGTTGTGAGTATGTTGATATAGTTGAAGATATTGCCATACAAAGGGCTCAAGAAATTTTTGCATGTAATTATGTCAATGTTCAACCTCATTCGGGCAGTCAAGCCAATATGGCTGCTTATTTGGCCTTGGCAAAAGTTGGTGACACAGTGCTTGGCATGGATTTGTCCCATGGTGGGCATTTAACGCACGGAAGCCCGGTAAACTTTTCAGGTAAACTTTATAATATCGTTTCCTATGGAGTAACAGAAGACACAGGGCTGATTGATTATGAAATGATGGAAAAAATGGCTCATGAACATAAACCGACTGTAATTATTGCAGGTGCAAGTGCCTATTCCAGAATAATTGATTTTGAGCGTTTTCGTAAAGTTGCCGATGCTGTTGGGGCAAAATTATTGGTAGACATGGCACATATTGCAGGACTTGTGGCAACAGGGCATCATCCCTCACCCATTCCCCATGCCCACATTACCACCACAACCACCCATAAAACTCTTCGTGGTCCAAGGGGCGGAATGATTTTGGCAAACAGTACAGAAGAAAATAATTTGGCAAAAACCATTAATAGCCAAATTTTCCCAGGTATTCAAGGCGGGCCATTAATGCACATTATTGCAGCCAAGGCTGTTTCCTTTGGGGAAGCCTTGCACTCAAGTTATAAGGAATATCAAGGGCAAGTTATCAAAAATGCTTCCCACTTGGCTAAATTATTAATTGGTGCAGGTTATAATATTGTTTCCGGCGGCACAGATAATCACCTTATGTTGATGGATTTGACCAATAAGGAAATAACAGGAAAGGACGCCGAACATGCCCTTGATTTGGCAGGAATTACAGTCAATAAAAATACAGTTCCCTTTGAAAAACGTTCACCCTTTGTAACCTCAGGTATACGCATAGGAACTCCTGCTTTGACCACCAGAGGTATGAAAGAGGCTGAAATGGATAAAGTGGGCGAATTTATTGTTGAAAGTTTGAAAAATATTAATAATGAAAGTCAATTGGAAAAAATTAACAAGGCTGTTGCCGAATTTGCAAAAAAATATCCTCTTTTTGCTTATTAAAAAAAATAAGGAGTTTGTTAATGTTAAAAAAAATTACAACTGCAGTTTGTGGGCTTGGTTTAATTACAAGTTTTGCTCTTCCGATTCAAGCCAATGCCGAAAATTTAGAAAAACTTTGTGAAAATCTTGATGTAGAAGAATATGATAATGATTATGGTGCGTCAAAATTTGAAAAAGCTATTTTTGAAAATGATCTGAAAACTCTTGAATTTTATTTAAAATGTGGTGCCGATCCCAATTTGGAAACAGGGGAAGACTGGGCTCTCAGTATTATTACATGGGCTGTTTATGGTAATGCCGACCCCGAGGCCATTGACTTACTGATAGAATATGGTGGAGTAATTGATAACTATAGTATATTATCAGATGCTTTTGGTGTAAATGAAAATGAAAAGCTTTTAAGATATATTTTGGAAAAGGGCGCTTTGACCAATGTCAGATTTGAAGAAGATTATTATTATGAACCGAGCGGAAATGCTGTTGATGATGCCGGTGTAACTCCTTTAATGTCCATTGCCGCCTATAATCCCAATCCTAAAATCATTGAAACCTTGATTGAGTATGGGGCAGACCCCATGGCTCGTGATTATAGGGGTAGATATGCCTATGATCATCTTATCCAAAAAAATACTGAAATTTCCCATGAATCAAAAGGAGTTGAATTACTCAGAAAAGCAAAAGTTGAGGGAAACAAGAGAGACGATCTTCTTAATCAAGATTTTTGGGCCAAAGCTACTCTTACAGATGTTAGCAAAGCAATTAAAAATGGCAGTAATGTGAAAGCTCAAGACAGTGGAAAAATTTCTCCATTAATGTATGCAGCCCAATATAACCCAAGCAGAGGCACAGAAATTTTTGCCGAATTGATTAAAAATGGTGCCGATATCAATGCTGTGGACGATCGTGGGCAAAATGCTCTTTTCTATGCCATTCGTGGACGAGCAAGCAAGGAACAAATTGATTTCTTGATTGATAATGGTATTGATAAAAATCATCAAGACATGCTGGGAGATACTGCACTTATGCTTTTTGTCATGGGGACAAATGATTTTAGAATGTATAAGGATGAAGATGGCGATGGCTACTATGATTATGGAACCAATGGCTATGATCGTGATAATCCATACATAGAGTCAGGACTTGCTTTACTTGAAAATGGTGTAAATGCTAATTTGACAGATATTTACGGAACTACTCCGCTTACACTCGGTCTGGACATCTATTCTTTTGCCGTCAGAGAGCCTTTTTATTTGGAACTTATAAATAAATCAGATGTGAATATCAAAAATAATGAGGGTGAATCTGCTTTTGATATTGCTGAAAGGTATGCAAGCTATCACGACGATCCCAGTAAAGTTAGACTTGTAATAAAGAAAGTCATAGAAAAAGGAAATAAATAAATTTATTTTGCTATTGATTATGTAAAAGCACAGTTGTTGTAAGGCAATGCCCTTACAATGACTGTGCTTTTTTTGATGTTTTTCTTTTAATATATCTCAGAGTTATAATTGTCGGTTAGCGAAATAAAAATTAAAAGTGAGTGCGAACCAGTGTAGCCATTAATCTTGTAGACAAAGCAATGAGCCATCTAAGCAGAGTCATTGCGAACGAGCGGAGCGAGTGTGGCAATCTCCTCGCTAAATCGGGAACTTAAAACACTACAGTAACGCAACAATTAGGACAGCCTTTAACGGGGAGATTGCCACGTCCTCAGCCCTAATGCACGTTATTCCAATTTGGGGGCTTTGCCCCCAACCCCCCAGCAAAGGGAGTGACTCCCTTTGCAAACCCCAATGATTTTTTCAAACTTT
>CAYJGE010000099.1:0-11689 GCA_964369835.1 uncultured Mailhella sp. | reverse complement strand
CGCCCAGCCGTCAGGCGTCGTGGAATGTTTCAAAAAACGTGGTTTTCCCCCTCAAAAAACACAAAAACGAATTGACGTGGAGTGGGATTAACCGCTATTCTATAAACAATTATCTATTAAATCAAACAAAAGGTAAATAATGAAAAAAATTTATATTGCTTCCGATCATGCCGGATTTCTATTAAAAAGTACAATCATTCAACATTTAAAAAATCAAAATTATGATGTGGCTGATTTTGGCCCACAAAGCAATATTTCTTGCGACTATCCAAATAGTGCCCAAGTTGTTGCCAAAGCCGTGCTTGCTGATGAAAATTCCTTTGGAATTTTAATCTGTGGTTCAGGCATTGGAATGAGTATGGCCGCCAATCGTTTTAATGGAATCAGAGCTGCCCTTGCCTCATGTGAATTCCATGCCAGAGCCTCAAGACAGCATAATAATGCAAATATTATATGCATTGGTGAAAGAGTAAGCGGGCAAGGACTTGCATTAAATATGGTTGATATATTTTTAGAAACAGAGTTTGAAGGTGGCAGACATCAAAAACGGATTGATTTATTCGACTGATTGTTTTTGAGGGAGACAAAGCCACGTGATTCCAATTCTTATATTAAAAGATGTTTTTATCAAAATTGATCAGTAAAAATTTCTTATTTTTGCCATTTATTCAAACAAAGTTTGAAAAAACCATTGGGGTTTGCAAAGGGAGTCACTCCCTTTGCTGGGAGTTTGGGGGCAAAGCCCCCAAATAGGAATAACGTGAGGGGGACAAAGCCCCCAATAAACCATATCCATAAAATTTAAGCCATTTTCATTAGGACTAAAAAATGTCAAAATATAAATTTGCAACACCATCATGGGTTTTTCCTGAAGACATTAAAGAAAACATTCAATTTCTTGTGAACAAAGTGGAAGAAATTGAACTTCTTTGTTTTGAGCCGAGCCTACCTAATTTAGAGGGTTTCCCCATAGATGCTTGTAAATGGCATTTGCACTTACCTACCTTTATTCCTGCTGATTTTTATACCAATAAAGAAAAATATAAAAATTTGCCAAATGTTTATGAACCTGACTCACAATGGGTAAATCCATGGATTTCAGCTAATTCCATTGAAGATATTGATTTTTTTGCATATGTTTGCAAAACGATTTTTGATCATTGCCAAAAATTAAATCCCCATACAGCTGTAATTCATTTGCCGACAATCCGAACTGATTTAGTTGAAGAAAAACTTTCCGAATTTATTTTTTATTGGAAAGAACATTTCCCATTAAATACTTTGGCCTTTGAAAATATTCAAGATGCTTCATTTTTAGACCATAAAAATATTTTATTTTCCGACAATTTTTCTGATTTAAACCTTTGCCTTGATGTTGCTCATCTTTTGGCTTATGGACAAAAATCTTGCATTTTTAATGAAGAATTAATGAAAAAAGTGAAAATTGTACATTGGTCTGCTCCATGCAGTGCAGATGACTTAGAAAAACTTGTCAATGAATTAGGCGCAAATATTGATGATAATTATTCAAATTTTTTGAAAATAACCAAGAAGAAAAACATAAAAGATCAACATCTTGGCTTATATAATTTAGAATCCGAAAAGGAGTTTTGTAATTTAATTATGCAAAAATTACCTAAAAATGTTGTTCATGTTTTAGAAATATTTAATTGGCAAGAAATAGAAAAATCAATTGACTTTTTTAATGAAATAAATGGTTTTAAAAATTAAAATTTTTAAAATGAATTTAATAGAGAGTAATTATGACCTATTTTAAAACATTAAACGTACATTTGGAAAAAATTGATAAGCTATTTAAAAAATGTGACTCTTGGCTTATTTTAATCAGTGCCGACCCTGACGCCATGTCCAGTGCCATGGCATTAAAACGTTTAATGTTAAAAAAAATAAAAAAAGTTGATATTGCAAAAATTAATGAGATTACTCGTCCCGACAATTTAGCAATGATTAGAAATTTAAAAATACATATGCTTGATTTTGATGAAAATTTAATTTCAAATTATGATAGATTTGCTTTGGTTGATTCACAGCCTCACCACAGCCCACTTTTTGAAAATATTAATTTTTCCATTATAATTGATCATCATCCCATACCTGAAAACCCTTATAAAGCTGAAAATGATGACAGCCACATAGATATAAGACCAAAATATGGCGCAACAGCTACCATGATGACAGAGTATTTGTATTCAGCAAAAATTAAACCTGCAAAATTTTTAGCAATTGCCTTACAATATGGTATCAGAACAGATACAGGCATTTTTGGCAGACAAAGCACAGAAATTGATTTAAGAGCCTATAATTACCTTGGACATTATGCAGATCAAAATATTTTGCTAAGTATTATCAAAAGTGAATATCTTCCCGAATGGCTTCCCTATTTCAGTAAAGCTTTTGAAACACTAAAGAACTGCGGACTTGGCAATTTTACCTATTTATCAAAGGTAAACAGTCCGGACATTTTGGTGGTTATCGCAGATTTTTTCTTAAAAGTACATGGATTAAAATATATTATTGTTGCGGGTATTTATAATAAATCTGCCATTTGTATTTTTCGCGGTACAACCCATAATTTGGGAATTTTGGCTCAAAAGGCTTTTTCCGAATATGGTTCGGCAGGTGGGCATAAACAAATGGCAAGAGCCGAAATTCCCCTTGAAAATATTACAGAAAAAATCTGTCCGAATTTAATCATAAATCTAAGCAAGAAAAAATTATCTAAGCAAGAAGATATAATTTTAGAAGAATTTTTATTTGGCAGATTAAAACAATTTGGAACAAAAAAAGAGTTGGGATAATTTTTCATGAATGTAAAGTGTATTTTTGATGAACAAAATAATTGTATAGACCTTGAAATCATAAGAGAAAACGGTAGTCCCC
Organism: uncultured Mailhella sp.; assembly: GCA_964369835.1. Lineage (GTDB taxonomy): Bacteria > Desulfobacterota > Desulfovibrionia > Desulfovibrionales > Desulfovibrionaceae > Taurinivorans. The sequence goes on along the minus strand of CAYJGE010000099.1, from coordinate 8,788 downwards.
TCAACATGTTGGGGCAAGGTGGGCAAAGGCGCGAACTATCAATATTACCTCAAAATCTAAGCCAAGAAGATATTGAAAATCATTTATTTGTATTTTTGGGTGTGGGCATGGGGTTTGCGTTTGAGAAATTTAAACAAGCTTATCCTCAGGCCAAAATTGCCATAGTTGATAAAGAACATGAAATTTTAAAAGCATTAAATCATAACTTTGATGAAGATGTTTTATTCATTAAAGATTCTGACAGGCAAACGGTTTTAAATATTCTCAGTAAATGGCAAGACCGCATGGGACAAAAACCCTTTTATCCCATTGCTCATCCTTTTTATCAGCGCTTGAATCGTGAATATTATACAGAGCTAAAGCAAAACTTGCTTGCCAGCCAAAAATTTGATTTTTGGTCCAAGGTCAAATATCCTAAATTTAAAGATAATACAGTAAAATTATTATTGATTTCTTCAAAATATTTTCTTTTGGGTGAGGTTGAAAGGGCTTGTGAAGAACTTGCTTATGAATTTCGCCATGTGGCATTTCAAGATAATCAAATTGGCAGTCAAGAATTTATAGAATTATTATTAAAAGAAATACTGAATTTTAAGCCTGATGCCATTCTGACATTAAATCATTCAGGGCTTGATATTGAGGGATTACTTATGGATTTGGTGGAAAAAACCCAAATCCCTCTAATTTCTTGGTTTTTAGATAATCCCCATTTAATTTTATCAAATTACAGTAAACAAACAAGTCCATTTTTACATATATTTACATGGGATATGGATAATCTTGAAAGCCTCAAAAAAGAAGGCATGGAAAATGTTTATTATTTACCCCTTGGAACAGACAGTAAACGTTTTCACCCCAATAATATTGAAAAACCTGTACCCCCCTCTTGGAAAGCAGATATTTCTTTTGTGGGAAATTCCATGTATCATAAGGTGGAAAAATCCTTTAAAAAAAGTGGATTTGATCAAAAATCCATGCCAAAGCTAATGTGGCAAACTTTTTTAGATTTGGGACTGGACTTTACCAAGACAGCTGAACGTTCCATTGAAAATTTCATCAACAGCCAAACAGACCCCGAGCGCATTTTATTTGCTGATTTCTATAATAAGCTTGACATAACAAAAAAGCTTGGTGTTGCCTCTGCCCTAACTTGGGAAGCAACCAAAGTTTATCGCCTATCATGCGTTAAAATGATTTTGGATTTTTCCCCATTAATTTTAGGAGATGACGGATGGAAAATTATTTTTAAAGATGAAAAAAGAAAATGGTCATGGCATGATACCATAACTTATTATAATGATTTACCTTATTTTTATTCTCATTCAAAAATAAATTTCAACTGCACAAGTATGCAAATGAAAAATGCCAGCAATCAAAGGATCTTGGACGTTCCGGCAACAAATAGTTTTATTTTAACCGACTATAGAGAGCAAATGGAAACCATGTTTGAAATAGGCAAAGAAATTATCTGCTACCACGAACAAGCTCAAATTCCCGAATTGATTAAATACTATCTGACACATGAAAACGAAAGAAAGAAAATTGCTGAAAAAGGGCGCGCAAGGGTTCTAAAATGTCACACATGGAAACATAGACTTGAAGAAATTATTCTTACTTTGAAAAATAAGATTTTATAAAAAACATTTTTTCAATCAATAAACTATATTTCATTTTTCCAACTATAAAAAATCTGCAAATATTAAACACTAACTGTTCATATTTGCAGATTTTTATTTAAAAATTAAGATTTTAATACAGTAATATTCTTAATATGGTTGCTTAGCCATATGAACCATGAGGTCGCACAGGCGGTTTGAATAACCCCATTCATTATCATACCAAGAAATAATTTTTACCATATTACCATCTTGAACATAACTATATTCAACATCTAAAGAAGAAGAATGAGGATTACCTTTAAAATCCATGGAAACAAGTTGGGCATCGGAATATTCCAAAATACCTTTTAAATAAGTTTCGGAAGCTTCTTTCATTTTGGCAAGCATATCTTCTGTTGTGGTATTTTTTTCCAAAATTGCAGTAAAATCAATAATTGAAACTGTCGGAGTCGGAACTCTTAAAGAAAACCCTGTAAACTTACCCTTCAATGAGGGTAAAACTTCAGAAACAGCTTGAGCTGCTCCTGTGGAAGTGGGGATAATATTGCAAGCCGCTGCCCTTGCTCTTCTAAGATCCTTATGTGGTAAATCCAAAATACGTTGGTCATTGGTATAGGAGTGAATTGTTGACATTACTCCTGATTTTATTCCATATTCTTTTTCCAAAACCATGGCAATGGGAGCCAGGCAGTTGGTTGTGCAAGAAGCATTTGAAATGACATGATGTTTATTTGTATCATAATCATCATGGTTTACACCCATAACGATAGTAATATCTTGATCTTTGGCAGGTGCTGAAATAATTATTTTTTTAGCACCACAATCTATATGAACCTTTGCGTCTTTGGCTGAGCGAAAAATACCTGTTGACTCAATAACAAAATCAACACCAAGTTCGCCCCATGGCAAAAGTTTAGGATCTTTTTGAGCCAAACATTTTACTTTCCAATCGCTTACCAAAACTTCATCACCCTCCAGAACAGCATTTAAATTTGCTCTGCCATAATTTGTATCATATTCTAAAAGGTGCAAATTTGTAGCTGCATCACATAAATCGTTAATTGCCACAACTTCCACTTTATCTTTGTAGGAAGCATAAAGAGCACGAAATACCTGACGCCCAATTCGACCAAAACCATTAATTGCAACTCTAACTTTTTTCATTATTTTTTCCTTTATAAGTTATTAAAATATTATGAAACAATTAAACCAAAAATTCTTATAATAACCAAATACTATAATTAACAATTTAAAAAACATAATCTAATCGGAATTTGCTTATAAATTGATTAGCTAAAATTTTTTTACCATTTTTCAAAGAAAATATATGTCATAATATCAAGATAGTAAAGTAATAATTTATAAAAAACACAAAAACTTTGTGAAAAAAAGTTTTTACCCTTTATTGTTTATAAACAAATAGTTATACTCTGTTTCAATTTTACACACATATAAATATATGGACAAAATTTCTTATTTTATCTATAATTTTATGCTTGTATGAATAATTAAACTCATGGATAATTATTTTTTTAGAGTATTATAATTTTTTCATTAACATATTTAAATTATAGAAAACAATTATCATTAAATATATTAAAATAAGTGAAAAGGAGTTTTTTCACATGTCAAATATTATCCTAGTCAAGGAATCCTTAATCCCTGACCAAACCAGTAAAATGGTTATTAGTGCCCCTCAAATTGCCAAAAAAGCCAAACCCGGTAATTTTTTAATGCTTCATCTAAATGAGCATGGTGAACGTTTTCCCCTGACAATTGCCGATGCCGATGCAAAGAATGGAACCATTACAATCGTTTATATGGTGGCAGGTAAAAGTACAGCCCTACTTGAAACCTATCAAGAAGGTGACAAAATTTTAGATATTTGCGGTCCCCTTGGCAAGGCAACCCATATTGAAAAAAAAGGCACAGTTATTTGTATTGGTGGTGGAACAGGTATTGCAGCCATGCATCACATTGCCAAGGGTCATCACCTAATTGGCAATAAAGTTATCAGTATCATTGGAGCGCGCGGCAAAGACTGGCTTATTTTTGAAAATGAACTTGCCAAAATTTCTGATGAACTGATCATCTGTACTGATGATGGCAGCTATAAACATAAGGGCTTAGTTACAGGTCCATTATTTGACCTTCTTTCACAAGACAATAATATATTTGAAGTTGTTGCAGTTGGCCCTGTTCCCATGATGGACGCTGTCTCCCAAGTGACCAAACCATTTAATATTCCTACCATTGTGAGCTTAAACTCCATCATGGTTGATGGGATTGGTATGTGCGGAGCTTGCCGTGTAACCGTTGGAGGCGAAACCAAATTTAGCTGTGTTGACGGCCCTGAATTTGACGGACATCAAGTGGATTTTTTGGAATTACGCCGTCGATTAATTTCTTTTTCCTCCCAAGAAAAAATTTCCTTTGATCAACATAAATGTAAGTGTCAAGAAAATACCCATAAAAAACATTTACTTCCACGAACTGAAATGCCCTGTTTGCCACCTGAAATTCGTAAACATAATTTTGAAGAAGTTTCAATAGGCTATACCTATGAAATGGCAATGACAGAAGCTTCACGCTGTATCCAGTGTAAAAACCCACGCTGTGTTTCCGGTTGTCCTGTTGAAGTGCCCATTCCTGAATTTATTGCGGCCATCACAAATGGAGAAATGGAAAATGCCTATGAAATCATAAAAAGAACCAACTCCTTACCTGCTGTTTGTGGACGAGTTTGCCCCCAAGAGCACCAATGTGAAGGCAAGTGTATTTTGGGAGTTAAGGGTGAACCTGTTGCCATCGGACGTTTAGAACGTTTTGTGGCAGACACTCACATTGCCCACAATGCCAGATCCCAAATGTCAAAACCAAAACCTTCTGCCATTCCTCGCGAAGATTTAAAAGTAGCCTGCTTAGGTTCAGGCCCCGCTTCCCTGACCGTTGCAGGTTATTTGGCAAATTTTGGAATTAAAGTTGATGTTTATGAAGCATTACACGAACCCGGCGGAGTTCTTACCTATGGTATACCCTCATTTCGCCTACCCAAAAGCGTTGTAGCCACCGAAATAAATGATTTGCGTCAAAGTGGCGTTAATTTCATGATGAACTGGGTTGGAGGTCGCACAATTACCGTCCAAGATCTTTTTGAAGAAGGTTATAAATCTGTTTTCATCGGTGTTGGTGCAGGTCTACCCCGCTTTTTAAACATTCCCGGAGAAAATTTAATCGGCGTATTTTCTGCCAATGAATATTTAACCAGAGCCAATTTGGGCAGAGCTTACCGCTTCCCATCAGAAGATATGCCCACCTATTATGGTAAAAATGTGGCTGTATTTGGCGCAGGAAACGTTGCCATGGACGCCGCCAGAACTGCCATTCGCCTTGGGGCTGAAAATGTATTCATTGTATACAGAAGAACAAAGGCTGAAATGCCTGCCAGAACTGAAGAAATTCATCATGCAGAGGAAGAAGGCGTACAATTCAAACTTTTGGTATCACCCATTTGTTTTAATGGCGATGATGGATTTAGTTTAAAATCAGTGACTCTACAACGTATGAAACTTGGTGAACCTGATTCCACAGGACGCTCACGCCCCGAACCAATTAAAAACGATTTCTTTGACTTGCCAATTGATTTGGCAATCATTGCCCTTGGCACAAGAGCAAACCCCATCTTGCTCGAAGCCACAGACGGTCTTGATTTAGACAAAGAAGGACATGTTCTGACCAATGAAGAAACAGGCGAAACCTCCCTGCCAAATACCTTTGCAGGTGGCGACATAGTCACAGGCTCGGCAACTGTCATTCTGGCCATGGGTGCAGGACGAAAGGCGGCTCAGGAAATTTGTAAACGCTTACTTGGTTAATTTTTATTTATTGAGGGGGGAAACCACGTTTTTTTGAACTAATCCATGACGCTTAGTCTCACTTTGTTCGACATAAGCTGGGTGAGTTTTTCCCCCTCAAACGTAAGCAATCACTTCCCCCCTTCCTGAAAAAACATTTTTCAAATAATATAACTATTTTGATTTATTAATATTTTATTTAATGTCTAAAATCAAAAACCATGCCAAAATTGTGTTTTTTGAAAACCGAAATGGCATGTAGCCTCAACAAATCACTTAATTTTAAAGGTTTATTATATGATAGCAATACTTGACTATGAAGCAGGCAATCAAACCAGTGTACTGAGAGCATTAAATAATCTTGGAATTGAAGCTGTTATCAGTGATGATAATGAAGTTTTATTAAATGCTCAAGGTGTAATCTTTCCCGGTGTGGGTGCTGCAATGCAAGCAATGACAAGGCTGAAAAAAACAAAACAAGATCAAATTATCAAACAAATCGTTGATAAAAAAATTCCTCTTCTTGGCATCTGCCTTGGCTGTCAAATATTGCTTGATGAAAGTGAAGAAAGCAATACCGAGACCTTGGGAATTATTTCAGGAAAATGTTTAAAATTTACAGAAACTTGGCAAGAGGATCTTTTAGACGAAGACGGAAAGGTAATCGGACATGAAAATATAAAAATCCCTCACATGGGCTGGAACTCCATTAAAATTGTTAAACAAAGCCCTATTTTAGATAAAATTAATGATGGCGATATGGTTTACTATGTCCATAGTTATTATCCAAAACCTGACGATAATAATTTGATTTTGGCAAACACTGTTTATGGTGAAGAATTTTGCTCTGTTTTTGGACGTGACGGACTTTGGGCAATTCAATTCCACCCTGAAAAAAGCGGCAAGGTTGGTTTACAAATTTTAGAAAACTTTGCAAATTTTTGTAAAAATAAATAATAACAACCAGAGCATTTCCAACAAATATTACATTAAAGAAATTTAAGTGTGTAAATTATTTTTTCGAGAGAGGGAACTTTTGAAAAAGTTCTCCCCTCTCGAGCTCTCCCCCACAAAACTTTTAATAACACTATGTTAGCAACTATGATTTAACTATGTTTTTTAAGGAAAGAGGGAAGCGATTGCTTACGTTTGAGGGGGAAAACCACGTTTTTTTCAAAAAAACGTGGTTTTCCCCCTCAAAAAAAATTAACCGAACACTAATGTATTTTCCATCTCAATTCGGAATAACACTCTAAAAATACAACTTATTATTAATGGAGAGAATAAAATGGGAGCAAACCTTTGCAAAAGAATAATTCCTTGCCTTGATGTTCGTGACGGCAAGCTGACCAAGGGCATTAAATTTGAAAATAATATTGACATTGGCGACCCTGTGGAAACTGCAAAGCGATATTATGAAGAAGGAGCTGATGAAATTGTTTTTTATGATATTACAGCTTCCCATGAAAAACGTGGTATTTTTTTAGAAGTTGTTGAAAATGTAGCAAAAAATATTTTCATTCCCTTTAGTGTCGGCGGTGGAATAAGCACAGTTTCCCAAATGCGTGATGTTCTTTTGGCAGGGGCTGAAAAAGTTAGCATCAATTCGGCAGCGGTAAAGGATCCTGATTTAATTAGCAAAGGCGCAGACGCCTTTGGTTCGCAGGCAATTGTGGTCGGTATGGACGTCAAACAAGTTGAAAAAAGTGATATTATACCTTCAGGTTATGAAATTGTTATCCATGGGGGCAGAAAATTTTGTTCTCTGGACGCCATTTTATGGGCAAAAAAATGTCAAGAATTAGGCGCAGGCGAACTTTGTGTAAACTCCATTGATGCCGATGGCACAAAAGAAGGTTATGAGCTAAATCTAACTCGTCAAATTTGTGAAGCCGTCACAATTCCAGTTATTGCTTCAGGCGGAGCAGGAAAACCAAAGGATTTAACCGATGCTGTCACCCTTGGCAAAGCCCAAGCTGCCCTCATTGCCTCCATTGTTCATTACGGCGAATATACAATCAAGGATTTAAAAACTGAATTTATCAACAGGAATATTCCTGTAAGATTATAAACTGCAATAATCAATATGCTAAAACTTCTTAAAGACAAAGTACTGAATGGTTTTGACATTAATAAAGACGAAGCTCTTTATTTATTTTCTTCCAATTTGGAAGAATTATGCTTTTATGCAAACAAAATTAGAGAACATTTTTGTGGAAATCAATTTGACTTATGTTCAATTATCAATGCAAAAAGCGGAAAATGCAGTGAAAACTGTAAGTTTTGTGCTCAATCTTCATTTCACGAAACCAATTGCAACATTTACCCTCTACTCTCAGAAGAGGAAATAATTTTTGAAGCAAGAAAAAAAGCAGAACAAAAAATAAAACGTTTTTCTTTGGTTACTTCAGGAAGATCGGTCTCTGACACAGAAATTGCTAAAATTTGTAATATTATTACAAAAGCAAAAAAAGAAAATATTGATATAAGTTTTTGTGCTTCCCTTGGTCTACTAAATGAAAGTCAATATAAAAAACTCTATTCAGCAGGATTAAAACGTATTCACAATAATCTTGAAACGTCAGAAAAATTTTTCCCTAAAATATGCACAAGCCACAGCTTTAAAGACAAGATCAACTCAATTTTAACTGCTCAAAAAATTGGTTTTGAAGTCTGTAGTGGAGGGATTTTTGGACTTGGTGAAAGCCTTGAAGACAGAATAGATCTTGCATTTGCATTAAAAAATCTAAACATCAAATCCATTCCGATTAATGTCTTAACTCCCATCAAGGGAACTTTGTATGAAAACCATAAAGTCTTAAAATTGGAAGATATTTTACACATTGTTGCAAGTTTTAGATTTATTCTTCCGAATTCTTTTCTTCGGCTTGCAGGTGGCAGAACCTTGTTAAAAGATTTTGGTAATGCCTGTTTTACAGCCGGAGCCAATGCCACAATCACTTCAGATTTATTAACTATGCATGGCGTTTCTGTGGAAAATGACAGACAAATGATCAGCCGATTATTTAGTTCACGCTGAAAACTTATTTTTTCGAGAGGGGGAACTTTTAAAAAAGTTCTCCCCTCTCGAGCTCTACCCAACAAAACTTTTAATAACAATATGTTAGCAAACATAAATTAATGATTACAACTTAAAAGTTTTTATTTTGAAATATGAACCCTACAATCCATTTTCAAAATAAATACCTTACTCGAAAATTGAAATAATAATGTTTTTCGAAACATTATTATTTCATAATTAGGGTGTGTTTCTAAATTATTTAACGTTATAATAAAGAGTTACTTTATTTATGA
>CAYJGE010000098.1:0-11918 GCA_964369835.1 uncultured Mailhella sp. | reverse complement strand
ATATTCCTACTTACCGGCTGTAAAGTCAAGAAAATTTAGATGCGTAAGCCCTGCCCTCAATCCGGAATCATGTGCGTCAATCTATTTTTTAAAAATTATAGTTTTGGCATGATTTATGCTTATATAAGTTTGTAAGATTAGTATAGGAAATTTATTCCTATTTGAGGCCTTTGTATATTTTTTATACAAAGTGTCATTTAAGGTAAGATAAAATTAACATTAATCTCCAAAAGGAGAAAAAGCCATGATGCAAGGTTTATATATTAGTTCCGCAGGGATGCAAGCCCTAAGTGATGGTCTTGGCATAGTCGGTAATAACTTGGCCAATGTAAGTACTGTAGGATTTAAACAACAACTTTTATTATTTCAAGATTTTGCAAGTGAAGACTTATTGTCAGGTACAGCTTTTGATGTGGAATACAAACAAATTGGACTGGGTTCAGAACTTGGTCCTACTCGTACCCTCTTCACAAGTGGGGCTTTGGCATCTGCAGATAATGTGACTGATCTTGGTATTAGCGGAGATGGATTTTTCCAATTGCAAGATGAAAATAATGAAATCTTTTATACCAGAGCAGGCAACTTTCATTTTGATAGCGAAGGCGTTATGCGTAGCCCGGGAAATTTAACTTTGATGGGTATTCCCATTGAAGATGGAGTTGAGGGGGGTGAGCTTACTGAAATTGTCCTAAATTCAACCAATGAATCCATTGCAACCAGTCCGCCCAAGGCAACTTCTTCAATCATAGCCAATATGAATTTATATTCAACCCAAGATCAATACAGTGATGATGAAAATCCGTACTTTTCTATGATTCAAGAATGGAACGGGCTTGTAGATCCTCCCTTAAGCGGAGTGGATTCAGTGCCAATTACTTTTTATGACTCAGCCGGAGTAAAACAAAGCTTACAGCTTTATTTTGATAAGGCAACATCTGTTGATGGCAGTCAAGTTTATGAATATGTACTTGCCGTTGACCCTGAACTTGATGCCAGAGCAGGTTATGTAGAAACCGAAAGTGCAGGTTTGCTCATGTCAGGTACAATGAAGTTTACGCCGGCTGGTGAGTTGGAGAATATGAATTATTTTTCACCGACAGGGACAGATTTAACAGATCCGGCTTCTTGGACATTGTCAACTTTGACAGGTGGCAATCCATCAATTTCATTGACTTTGCCAGATCAAGAAGCTCAAACAATTCAATTAAATCTGGGATTACAAGCAGGATCTGATACTTGGGTACAAAGTAATGGTGATACCATTTCAGGAGCATTGACAGGGGCTGATATAGGAACTAATTATGCAGGTTTGCCATTAACCCAAAATCCAACATATAACAGTAATTTTACTACTTCCATGGCAACCTCAACTTCTTTGAAAAATTTAGATCAAGATGGTTATGGAGTCGGTGCTCTGTCCAATATGGAAATTGATTCGGACGGAATTGTGAGGGTCAGTTATACCAATGGTGAAAGTGAAGACCTTTATCGTATTCCTCTTGTTCAATTTACCAGTGAGGACGGACTGAGAAGGGAAGGAGATAATCTTTATACCCATACAGATGATGCAGGGCAAATTTATCATGGAACTGCCGGAACTGAAAACTATGGGAGCATTTATAGCCATACCTTGGAACAGTCAAATGTTGATATGGCAAAAGAAATGGTCAATATGATTATTGTTCAAAGGGGTTTTCAAAGTAATAGCAAAAGCGTTCAGTCAATTGATACAATGATTCAAAAAGCCATTGAAATGAAAAGATAAATTTTATGCTTTAGTTGGAAAAGGCCACGCAAGAAAAAGCGTGGTCTTCCCTTTTAATAAGGCATACAAAAAGCGACATTAGGGCATTTTTGGAAAAGAATTGTCCTAAAATGTTCCAATCACTTCATTGAAGTATGGGCAAAACCCACGCCATTCCGGTTTTCAAAAACCATAATTATGGCATGTTTTTGATTTTAGGCATTAAAAAATATTAATAAATCAAAATAGTTACTTGTTATTTGGCAAAATGTTTTTTAAGGAAAGGGGGAGTTTGAGGGGGAAAAACTCGCCCAGCCGTCAGGCGTCGTGGAATGTTTCAAAAAAACGTGGTTTTCCCCCTCAATCCGGAATCATGTGGGGCAAAACCGATATTCTTTTCTGAAGAAGCCAAAACTTGACTTCTTCAGTTATGGATTAATTGGCTAAAAAAAGTGGTTTATTGCCAGCCTTGTGCATTGGCTTGACGTTTTTTTGACGCCAAAAGCCTTTGTAAAACCGGATCGTCCTCTTCGCTTGGCTGACTTGGGTATTTGTTTTCAATTTTTTCAGGTTGAGCCATATGAGTTAAATCATCATGTTGGAAATTTTCCATTTCAAAATCTTCCAAGGGTAAACCTTCTTGTTGGCTTAAGTTGTAGCCATTGGGAGAAAAGTGAACATGCTCACCTTGGGGGATTTGCATTCCCGGGGTATAATTTTGGTTTGGAGGTGGTGCTGTAGGAATTTTATTAAGAGCTTCTTTAATTGTTTTCTTGTCGCCTATAAAGTCCATTCTGCCTTCTCTTTCAAACATGATGGCAGTACCAAAACAAGAAAAATACTTACTTCCATCAGGGTGAAAGGCGATATTTTCATTATACCCGATAATGGCTTGGGCACCTTTTTTTACAGCCATGGCCGCCATACCAAAAAAAGCTTCTTCAGAGTCAAAACCTCGACAACACACAAGACCCAAAACCTTTGCAATGGGTCGGTTTTCAATGGTTTGGGTAGTTACAACGGGAAAACGTCCTAAATTAAATAAATCGCGAGCTTCTTTAGCTTCATTACTCATTGTTTGTTCTTTTTTATTTTTTTTGTCAGAATTTGAACTTAATATATTAAACATAGCTTCCTCCTTTGAGTCTGTATTATAAATTTGTTTACTGTATTGCAATTAATATACCAGTTTTTTTATTTCAATATGTTATCATGAAAAAGTCAATGGATTGACAATTTTTGGCAAAATAAATTCTGATATTTTTTATGAAAACCTTGATTAATTTTTTATGCTTTCATAAAAAAAAATATTTTATAAATTAAAACTAGCTATATTAATAAAAGTATGTTATACGTTTTTTAGGTTAGATAAAAATAGAATTTAATTTATGTTATAGATATTTAAACTAATGGCAGTTAAAGTTTCTAAAATAAAAATGACTTTGTTTATAATACGTTATATCTTGCTGTTCAATGATATTTGCTTGCATCATATAGGTCAAGCAAAGTCATAAGCAAATAACACAATAAAATTTTTAATGTTTTATTAAATTTATTCATATAATAAAACAAGACATTATATCATAATATCTTGGAGAATAAAATGGCACAAACAAATATTTTACTTGAATCAGGCACAAATGAATTGGAAATCGTTGAATTTTACATAGATGAAATCAATGAAGACGGCGAAGAATACAGAGGATATTATGGAATAAACGTTGCGAAAGTTGTTGAAATTATAAGGAAACAACCTTTGACTCAAGTTCCTAATGAAGAAATGATAGGAATGGCCGGAATGTTTCCTTTCAGAAACGGCAAAGTAATTCCATTGATTGACCTTGCTTCTTTTTTAAAGAAAAAGCCAAAGAAAAATGTTGATCCAAAGGTTATTGTTACAGAGTTTAATAATACGGTAACTTCCTTTTTGGTTTCAGGTGTGAACAGGATTTATCGATTGTCTTGGACAAGTGTTGAATTACCAAGTAAATTGATACAACATTCTTGTGGAGATTGTATTACCAGTGTGGTGAGAATTGAAAACAGGGTTGTTTTGGTGCTTGACCTTGAAGCCATAGTTGCTTCAATGACACCAGAACTTGCCATGCTTGAGTATGATCTTGAAGCACTACCCCAAGGGCAACAATATGAAACCTACAAAATTATTCATGTTGACGACTCAAGATCAATTCGTAGAATGGTCATGGAAATTTTAAGTAAGGATACACGTTTTAAAGTTCAACAATTTGAAGATGGTTTACAGGCTTTAAAATATCTTAAACAAAAACAAAAAGAAGCCATTGATAATGACTTACCGATTAGTCATTATGTTCAGGGTGTGGTTGCCGACGTTGAAATGCCCAATATGGACGGTCTTTCACTTTGTAAAGAAATTAAAAATGACCACATGTTAAAAAGCATACCGGTTGCAATTTTTTCATCACTAATCAGTCCTGATACTTCACATAGGGCAAAATCTGTCGGTGCAGATGCTCAATTTGCTAAACCTGAACTAAAGGTATTGGCAGATAAGGTTTATGAATTGATAAAAGCCCAAGAGAAGAAAGCCCAAAAAATGGAACAAGCACATACTGCCAATCAAGCAAATGCTGCCAATCAAGCACAATAAAAAATGAATTTAAAGTTCATACTATGTAGTTTTATATAATACTTAAAAAATAATTTAAAATGTCGGGAAATAAGTTATTATTTTCCGACATTTTTTTATGTTTTTTATAAAAAACTTTTAATAATTATTTAAATTGATTATTTCTTAAATTTATTATATATTTAAATTGAAACCTCTGCACAATTCATTGTGCAAAGGTTTCATGGAGTGTTTACACCGTAAACACGACCAAAAATCAAGAATAGACAAAACCACGCTTTTGTCGTTAAATGATTGCCCTAAAAAATTTTTTTGGCGTGCCTTTTACCTCTGCACAAAAATCTATCTAAAAATAAAAAGTTTCATTCTAAAAACAGATTTTTATTAAAATTTAATAATTGTGCAGAGGTCTCAAATTAATATACTGGCTTATTATCGACTATTTAGAGTATCAAATTTTTCTTTATCATACCTAATTATATACTTTAGCAGATGAAAATTGGAGCCTATTATGGATTATGATCATATCTCTCAGCTAGCAATGGATAATCTTGAATTTATATGCTATTTATCTGATATTAATACCAATAAATTACTATATTTAAATAAAGCCGCTCGCAATATTTTTGAAATTTCCGATGATCAATCATATAAAGATAAATTTTGTCACGAAGTGATTCATTCTGCCGATGAACAATGTTCATTTTGTGACAATGAATTTTTTGAATTTAATAAATATAGTGTTGGCGAAATAAAACTTTATAAAAATTCAAAACACTATTCATTGCAAAGTACATTGGTTGAAGTTGAGGGCAAAACTGCCAGATTAACCGTTGCCTTTGATATTTCACAACTTTTGGGTGAACGTGATAAACTTGAAGAACAATTGTCCACAGAAAAAACCTTACTTGCATGTATTCGTAGTTTTATGCATGACGATGAGATTGATGCGGCAATTAAAAACCTTCTTTCCATTGTTGGAAAATACTTTCAAGCAGACAGAGCCTCTTTATTTGAAATTGATGAAAAAGCAAATAATGCAACACATAGCTATGAATGGATTTTATCACCTGAGTTGTCAATTTCTGAAAAAACGCCCATTGTTTGCTTGGACGATTTAGATTATATAATTCGTGAATTTAATGACAAGGGTGAAGTTTTTATTGCTGATATCGAAACAGACCTCAATCACGAAGATACTCTATATAAGATATTAAATAGTATTCAATGCAAAACCATAATGCTTGTTCCCATTTATAACAATGCAAAGTTAAGTTTTTTTATCGGAATTGATAATCCAAAAACAAACTTGAAAAATTTTAACCTCTTACATTCGATTGCTATATTTATTAATGAAGATATTAAAAAACGTCGCTTTATCAATCAATTGGCCTATCTTTCCTATACCGATACATTGACAGGAATTTATAATCGAAATAAATTTATAAATCGTTTGGAAACCATTGATATTTCATCTATTAAATCAGTGGGAGTTGTTCATGTCGATGCAAATTCATTGAAAAGAATCAATGAGTTATACGGTATTGAATATGGCGATATTATGTTAAAACAAATAGCGAATATTTTGACAAAATTCATTCCGGTGGATCTGTATAGAATTGCGGGTGATGAATTTGTTGGGTTTTGTTTTGACATCTCTCATAAAGAATTTGAAGATATTATTACTACTTTACGCCGAGATTATTCAATAAATCCCGATTGTCCGTTTGCAGTCGGAGGAATTTATCAGGATAAAAATATTAATATTCAGCTTGCAATTCAGCAATCAGGTGAAATAATGTTGGCTGAAAAACAAAATTACTATAAAAATCTTTCGCCAGACTCCTTAAAATATAGTTCCTATTCCATAGAAATTATATTAAATGAAATTCGTGATAATATGTATGATATTTTCTTGCAACCAAAGGTTGATTTAATTTCAGGAGAGATAGCCGGTGCAGAAGCCCTTGTCAGAAAATTTGACCATGACGGAAAAATGATTCCTCCCGATAAGTTTATTCCTATTTATGAAAATGAAGGAACAATACGATATTTGGATTTTTTTGTGTTGGACAAGGTTTGTATCTTATTAAGGCAATTAATTAATGAAGACAGACCAATAAAGATTGCAGTGAACTTTTCACGTGTTACTTTTATGGCTTATGATTTAGTGGAAGAAATTGTAAGGACATGTATTAAATACTCAATTCCCCATAAATATGTTAAAATTGAAATAACTGAAAGTATTGATAAAATGGATTTTGATTTTTTTGCAAAAAAATTATCTGCCATCAGCAATGCCGGTTTTGATGTTTCTCTTGATGATTTTGGAGCAAAACATTCAAATTTAATGATGTTGTCAAGAGGGGAGTTTTCAGAAGTAAAAATTGATAAAGGTTTGATTGATAATATTGCAACAAGTGCACAAAACAGAACAATTATCAGAAATATTATTAAAATCATTAAAGAGCTTGGAACATCGGTTTGCGTTGCCGAAGGCATTGAAACAAAAGAGCAAATGGAGATGTTGCAAGAACAAGGTTGTACCTATGGCCAAGGTTATTATTTTTATAAACCATTGCCAATAAAAGAATTTATTTTGGCCTATGAAAAAAATATTCATAAAACCAAGCTTGAAATTCAAGGCGTAACATCTGAAAACTTGAAGAATTATTATTTTCCGCCCGATCTTGCTTCATTGGTTATTAAAAACATGCCTTTTGGGTTAAATTTGTGGAATCATAAACGTGAAAACATCTTGTGTAACAATAAATCTGTTGAACTTTTTGATTTAAATTCTCACGAAGAATATTTGACAAAATTTTTCAATTTATCACCTGAAACTCAGCCATGTGGAAGACCCACAGGTGAGGTTGTTCTGGAAAATTTAAATGAAGTAAGATATAGTGGATATTTAAAATTTAATTGGTTACATACGAATTTAAATGAAGAAGAAATTCCAACAGAGATAATATTGCAAAAAATAGATGTGAAAAATGAAGATGGAGATGATTTTATTGTTGGTTTTACAAGGGATTTACGAGATCAGTTAGTTGAAAATGAAAATGGGCAATCCCCAGAAGTGTTTTTCTATAATGATCTTCCAAATAGTGTTATTTTGAATTTATATGCAAAAATGTCAAACGATATTATTTTTATCTATAATTATAAAACAAAAAACATTAGATTTTACGGAAATGAAGTTGAACAATATGATCTTGTTCATAAAAAAATTGGAATTGATGAATTAAATACCTTGGAATTTATTTATGAACCTGATTTTGAAATATTTAAGGATTTTATTAGTGCCATGCTTGCCAAAAGTGATAAGAGTGTAAAATTTAGATTAATCGGTTCTGATAAAACAAATAAATATTATAAAACTCAATCCAATATAATTTATGATTCAAATGGCAATGCAAAAAATTGCATTGGTAGATTTATATATATGGAAGATAATGAAAAAATTGATTAAATCATCAATCTTCACCACTACTGCTTGGCTAATTTTTATTATAAACATGTTATATATTAAAATTTAGCCAAGCACTAAATTAAACGTCCTTACTTTTTAATAAAAATTCATCATATGATAGTGATTTCTTGCTCTATTGTTTTTTTAAATTTTACCGAAAAGAAAATTAATAATGTAATTAATATCTTTTAAAGAAGTAAAATTGAAATCAAATGTGTATGAAGTCTTTTACAGCACATTTTGATGAAAGGAAAATGTTGGTATAAATATTGCATAAAATTAAGCATATATATTTAAATCAAGCAACAATTTCCTAGTGAGGTGCTTATGTCAAGCAGTATCAGCAATTCAATATCAGGCGGAATTTCCTTTTCAGGGATTGGTTCAGGAACTGACTTTACGTCTATTATTGAGCAATTAAAGTCAATAGAAGAAATTCCAAAGACCAGATATACACTATGGCAAGGTGAATGGGAATATCGTACCGCTGCCATGGAAGAAGTTTTAACAATTATGAGTGAATCAAAAACAACTTTGCAAGGTTTTACCAGTCCTGCGGAGTTGATGGAAGTTGCTGTTGAAAGTTCGGAAGAAGAGGTGGCAACTGCCTCCATTTCATTAAATTCTGATTTGACAAGTGGTAACTATTCCATTGATGTAAAACAAATTGCCAGACCTTCAATGTTTTCGACCAAAACTATTTTTCCTGAAAAAAATTCAGCAATCAATACATCAGACGAAACTCAATATTTTGAATATACATATCAAGGGACAACCAGAAGCATTTCAGCTCCTCCTGGAACAACCTTGGATCAATTGGTCATGCGTATCAATAATGATGCACAAAATCCCGGAGTAACTGCCACATTGATTAAAAATGGTGATGGTTACATGTTCCAAATTCAAGGTGATGATACAGGGGTAAAGTCCGAGCTCAGTATTTCTTCAAATATTGATAGTTTTAGTTCACAAACCCTTTTATTTACAGGGCAAGATGTCAGCGTTAATAATACCGGAAGCACTCAAGCTTTTTCCCTTGTCTATGGAAGTAAAACCCTTAACATGGACATAGCCGATAATATGACTGCCGGCGAATTTGTTGACGCTTTTAATTCCCATGCTGATAATCCCGGCTTAACTGCTTCCCTTGAACTTAGCGGAAACGATTATAAAATTATTTATAAAAGTAAATCATCAGGTTATGAAGTATATCCACCTGTTACCACAAATCTTTCTGCCCTTGGAGGGGGAGACGGTTTTGCATCTGCCGATGCTGTTGTGAATAATACAGGAACATTACAATCTTTATCATATACATATCTTGGTAAATCCTATTCAATCAATGTGGCCAATGGGCAAACTTTGCAAGATGTGGCAGATCAAATAAACAGTAATCCTGCCAATACTGTGGACGGTAAACAATTGGTTACAGCTTCTGTTGTTGAAAAAGACGGCAAATTTTTCCTAGACTTTCAATCGGAAGATGCCGAGTTTTTACCCGAGGGTTCAGGAGATAAAGTTGTAAAGTATAAGGTAGGTGAAGGGCAAACCGAATATTCATTTGATGTGGAAGAGGGGACAAGCGTAAAAGAATATGTTACCCTATTTAATACAGCCGCCAAATCCATGGGAACAGGAGTAACTGCCGAACTTGTGGAAGATGGTTCAGGAAATGCCTCAATCAAATATTATGAAGAAGATGCCTCAGGTAATCAGGTTGACATTACAAGTAGCATTGAATTGACATCGGACATAGCGGGGATTGATGGTTCTACCCCCTTTGCCTTGGTTTCCGGTTCTGTAACTGTGGGTACAAGTTCAAACATGGACGGACTTGGTAAAAAGGCTACCATTTCAGGTAAGGATACCATATTAAACACTTCAGGCAGTTCTCAAGATTTTAATTTTTCCCATAATGGAACTGATTATTCCTACAGTATTGCCGATGGCACAACCTTACAAGAATTTGTAGATGGTTTTAATTCAAGCTCAGCCTCAGGTCTTGAAGCTCAAATTGTTGATAAACCTTCCGGTTATGAGCTGATTTTTGTTGATAGCAGTGGAAACACCGTTGTACCCGAAAATGTAAACACTCCAGTCTCTGCCCTACAAATAGGGGGAGATAACTGGTATGAACAAGAATCTCAAGATGCTGTTTTCACAGTAAATGGTTGGCCACTTGAAATGACTTCGGATTCAAACACTTTGAGTGAAGTTATAAATGGTATGGTTATTACAATTAAAAGTGAGGGAGAAACCCAGCTTAGTGTTGTTTCTGACTATACAGCCATGGTGGATAATATTTATGAAATAGTTGATGCCATTAACATGATTAAGGGTACAATTATTAAATTATCGGAAGTTGATGAAGATAAGGACGTTGGAAGCCCCGACGAAGAAGGACTATCTTCACAGTTTACTTGGCAAACAGGTTCTGCCCTTACAGGTAACTATGGTGTGCAACTTCTTTTGTCTAACTTTAATAGTATAACCTCTTCTTCTGCTTATGGTTTTACTCGTATGCAAAACCCCGAGGACACATTGAGTGACCTTTATACAGCCTTTAGCCAAATTGGCATTTCCACCTCAACCAATGAGGGTAGTGAAGATTTTGGTTTATTGGTTGTTGATGAGGCAGAATTAAAAGCGGCCATTGAAAAAGATCCCTTGGCAGTTGCCGAACTTTTTTCAGCCCAAAGTGTGGGCTCAACAACATCTCAAGATTTTACGGTGGCTTCAACAGGACTTTTTGCAACTGCTGGAAGTTATGATGTAGAATATACAGTAAATGATGCAGGTGTGGTAACTCAAGTCTATATTAATGGTGCTCTTGCTCAGACTGACTCCAGTTTTCCGGGAAGATATACAGTTGGCGACCAAGATAATGCTGCCCTTGGTTTATCTGTTCAGTTTAACACAGGTGGGCTTACTCCCGGAAGTCATACGGGTTCAGTTCAAGTAAAACAAGGTAAAGTCAATGAACTTATTGCATTTTTAGATGATGAACTAAGATCTACAGATGTGGAAGGCGAAGAGCAGGGAACACTTCCCACAATCATTTCTAACTATGCTGATATTATAGATAATATTCAAACAAAAATAGATAAAGAAACAGATAGAATTGCCAGATGGGAAGAAAATCAAAAATTATATTATGCCAGACTCGAAGAAACTTTGGCAAATTATGAAGCAACCACAGATATAATGGCCTCACTCATGCCTCAGACAACAACATCATAAAAGGATAAGTCATGAATAATGCAATGAATTCTTATAAACAAACTCAGTTTAATACCATTGGCAGAGCAGAAATTATTCTTGCTCTTTATGATGGTGCCATTCGCTTTCTTGATCAAGCCGAAGATAAAATAAAAGAAAAAGATATGGTTGGTAAAGGTAATTTAATTTCAAAAGTTATTGATATTGTTGGTGAACTTGATGCTTCATTAAATATGGAAGTTGGTGGTGAAGTCGCAAGAAGTTTGCATAATTTTTATGGGGTTTGTAACAGAAATCTTTTAATGGCAAATTTAAAATTAGATCTTGAACTTTTAAGGAATACAAAGCAAAATATTCAAAGCATCAGATCTGCTTTTTTTGAAGCCAGTCAAACTCCGGAAGCCAAGGAAACTCTTAAGCAGATGGGTCCTCTTCCCCAAGCAGTCACAGGAAGTATCAGTAATCTAACTAAAACCAGTGCCATTGCCATGAAATCTGAAAAGATTAAACAAATGGAGGAAAAGGCAAAACAGCTTGAACTTGTAAAACAAAAAATGGCAAATGCCAAAACAGGTGATGAAACAATGCAAGTTCAAATGCAGTTTAGTAATATTGTAAACACTTCAAATGCGTCGCCCATAAGCCAAATGGTTCCGCCTGTACCAACTAAACAACCAAGTTTAATGAATAAAAAAATGGCACTTTATAAAAATTTACAAAACGCTTAATAAAACCAATATTATTTTTTAGAGCAGTTTCAAGTTTTCTTGAAACTGCTCTAATTTTTCTTGAGAGGGAAAACTCACCCAGCTTATGACGAACAAAGTGAGACTAAGCGTCATGGATTAGTTCAAAAAAATGGGGTTTCCCCC
>CAYJGE010000097.1:0-12001 GCA_964369835.1 uncultured Mailhella sp. | reverse complement strand
CTAATTAAAATAAAATGCAACAATTATTTAATGAATATTTTTGCTGTTATGCTTATTACAATACAATACAAAGTTGTTAATTAACATATTAACATAATTTTTGCAAATTTTATTTTTATTGATTTTTTTTGGTTATTTGCTAAAATTTATTGAGAAATTTTTATGGAAATATTAATTAAGACTGCACTTGTCCAGTTTATTGGTATTTGGTTTGCTTTACTATATAACATGTTTATAATATTTATTTTTTATTGTTGTATTATAGTTTGAAAAATAAGTATAAAATCTGTGATCGATTTATAAAATTTGGTTTTTCAGGAGGGGGGAGTTTGAGGGGGGAACCTCATTTTTGCCTACAAAAATGGGATTCCCCCCTCAATCCGAAATCACGTGTGTCTAATCAGTATTTTATTAATTTATTGTGTTCATTTATGGTAAATCTTTTTTAATAAATATAATATAGGATTAATTATGTCGCATTTTCTTTATATATCAGAAGTTTTTTGTCCATGGTGTTATGGGTTTTCTCCCATTATTGAAAAAATCAGTCATGAATATGATTTACCTTTTCAAGTGATTTGTGGTGCTTTAATGGAAGAGCCGGTTAATTTAAAAAAACGTTTGGAAAGAACCCCCAATATCAAAGCTTTTATTGAGCGTATGTATGCTATTACAAATGTCAGAATTTCAGATAGTTATGAGAAATTATTAACATCGCCTTCATCGGAAGATATTTATTTTGATTCTCAAAAAGGCGGTTTATTTTTTTATGCCTTAAAGAGTTTTTTACCCACTGAATCTTTAAAAATAATGAAACAGTTACAAAGCATTATATATGATGAAGGCAAGGACATTTTTGCCAAAGAAAATATGAAATTCATAATTGAAAAATTTGATTTAAATTATGATGAAGTAATAAATTTTATGGATAATGACGAAAATAAAGAAAAATCCTTTGCTGAAACAGAAGAAAGTTTTGAAATAATGGAGGATATTGTTTTATATCCGACACTTTATTATGTTAATGATGATGGAATCAGAAATTTTATTTCACGAGGTTATATCAGTTACTCTGAATGTAAAAACCGTATTGAAAAAATTCTAAATTCTAAAAATAATTTAGAATCGGAAAATGAAGATTTAAATCAGGAACAAGGCCATTATTGTACTTTGGACGGAAAATGTGAGTAGAAAAAATATTTAAAAAAACTTATCTTGAATATTTTGAGGTAAACAATTTAAAAAAAATGGTTTGTAATTGGCTGCAAAATTGGGAAATTCAATCTTTATATGATGTAAAATAAAATTTTCTTGTATATCAGAACAATTATTAATTTTAATTGTTTTTATTTGTTTTAATTGAGTTAAGCAAGTTTTTGAATTATTATGTGAAAAATCATTTACTTCTTTTAACATGTTAAAAAAGTTTAAATCAAAATTATTATAATTGAATTTGGCATTATATTTTACATCATTTAATAAACAATGTCCTATGCTTGCAAGGTGTAGTCTTATTTGATGTCTTGCTCCCTTTGTAATAATACATTTTATGAGGCTTATGGGATTTTCAAAACTGTCGACAAAGTGAGCCAAAGGAAAGATCTTTGTTTGTCTTGGATCTTTATTTATATTGAGTTTAACCATGGAAGAATAATAATCAAAATCACTTTCAACTTCAAAATTTTCAAATAAATGTCCTTGCACAAAGGTCAGGTAGGTTTTTTCACACTTGTTTTCATTTTGATATTTTTGCCATACTTCATGGGCAGTATCAAAGCCCAACATTAAAATACCTGATGTGGAAAAATCAAGTCTGTTTAAAATATGGATCTTGTCTTGTTTGAAAAAATTAGGCAAGATATCTTCCATGTTTGGAGTTAAACTTCCTTTTATTTTTATGCTGTGCATTTGAGCAGGTTTATATATTGCGGCAAAATCATTATTTTGCTTGATGATATATGGCTTGTCTTTAGATGTTTCTTGAAAATCATTATCGCTGATTTCCGGTTTACCTGTATCTGTGATTTTTGTTTCAATAATATCCGATGCTTTGACTTTATATATAGGTTTTACGGTTCTGCCATTTACCAAGACAAAATTGTTTTCACAAAGTCGACGTCTTGCTCTAAGTCCAAAATTCGGTAATAATTTTTGCAAAACATGATCAATTCTTTTATGTTCATCTTCTGCTTTAGCAATATATGTTTTTTTCATACTATAATATCATCACTATACCAAACTTTATACATACATAAGCCCTTGGCGGGTGCACTGGTGGGTGCTATTGCTCTATTTTTGGCATGTATAATTTTTGGTATATCTTCAGGGTTAAATCTATTTCTACCACAAGCCACAAGTAAGCCTGTTAAATTTCTAACCATTTGTTTTAAAAAACCATTTGCTTCAAAATAAATTTGTATTTCATGATCGTCCAAATCATCTTTTCTGGGGCTTCTGACAATATTATATATGGTTCTGATACTACTTTTTATACTGCCGCCTGAATTTTGAAAACTTGCAAAGTCATGTTCTCCGATTAAATAAGGTATGGCTTTGTCTACCATTTCAAGGTTTAGCTCTCCGCAGTCCCAAACCACAGGATATAAATGGGGAGGGAAAAATTTTCGATCTAACCAAAGTCTATAAATATATGCCTTTTTTTGAACATCAAAAAGAGCATGAAAGTCATCATCAACATAAGCGTATTTTTTTATTCTTATGTCCGGGGGTAGGGAAGTGTTTAATGCCAGTTGCCAATTAATATGGGCTTTATGTTCAGGTATACGACAATGGGCAACTTGGCAATTGGCATGCACACCGGCATCTGTCCTGCCGGATCCCATCATGGTGATGGGGCAGTCACAAATTCGACTTAATTGCTTTTCAATCAAACCCTGTATTGTTATAATATTTGGATTATTTTTATTTTTTTGCATCTGCCAACCGGAATAATTTGTTCCGAGATAGGCAATTATTAATTTTAACTTTGGCATATTATTTATTTTTTAAAGGTCAACCAGTTCTATATCTTCTTTTGGCAAAGCAAAGCCCAAGAATTTTTCTCCGACCATTGAAAATTTCAGCACATCATCAGTTGTTAAAAAAATAGTTTTACCATTTTCATGGGAAGCGGTTTTATTTTGTGTTTTCAATATGTTTAATACTGTTTCAGCTGTTGTTTGAGCAGAGTCAACCAAATTAATTGTATTTCCTATTGTGTTTTGAATGGCATTTTTAAATAAAGGGAAGTGGGTACAAGCCAAGACAAGGGTGTCCGGATTTTCCTCGGTTTTAAATATATCGGACAAATAATGGGCAGCAATATCTTCTACCAATTTTCCTTCCACCAGTCCCTCTTCTGCCATGGCAACAAATAGAGGGCTTGGTTTTGCAATGATTTTTGCTTTAGGATTTATGGAAAGAATTGCCCTTTCATAGGCTTTTCCTTTTATGGTTGATTCAGTTCCGATTATGGCAATTTTACTGTTTTTTGAAGTTTTACAAGCAGCTTTTGCTCCCGGTTCAACAACTCCGATAATATCAATTTGAGGATATTTTTCTTGCAAATAGGGTAGAGCAACCGAACTTACGGTATTACAAGCCATAATAAGCAGTTTTAAGTCATTTTCCATTAATTTTGCTGTGCATTGCAAGGCATAACGGATAATTGTATCTTGACTTTTTGTTCCATAGGGGAGTCTTGCCGTGTCACCCAAATAAATATAATTTTCATTGGGTAGAATTTTTTGTAATGCTCGTAAAACGGTTAAACCGCCAAAGCCCGAGTCAAAAAGTCCAATTGGTTTATTTTTCATAACAACCTTATTTTATATATGTTATAGCTGTTTATAATTGAAAATTATATGGATTTAATCAAAGCATTTTATTTTCCGCCCTGAGATCTTTCTTTTTCATATAGTTTATTATAATAATTAACCAGAAAATAAACAAAAGGAGTTGCAATAATGGCTTCAAGCAGAACTTTACCAATATATTGAATAACAATCATGCTAAATAAGTCAATGAGCGGCACCAAGCCTGCAAAGGCAATAATTACGAAAATTGTTGTATCTAAACCATATCCAAGCATGGAACTGGCTATGGTTCTAAGCCATAGATGTTTCCCTTCTGTCTTTTTTTTCAAACGATCCATGACATAGGCATTTGCAATTTCTCCCACCACAAAAGCAATTAGCGAAGCAATTACTATGCGCGGCACATAGCCAAAAATATGAGCATAGGCTGTTGCAGTTTCAACAGTATAATCCGGATAGGGTAAATAAATTCCTATTGTCGTAAAAATCATTAAGAAAATATTACATAAAAACCCAAGAATAATAACCCTTTTTGCAATTCTAAAACCCCAAATTTCTGTCAAAATATCCCCAAGCATGTAGGCTATCGGAAAAGTAATTGTTCCTGCATCAAAAACTGTTATACCTTGAATATTAATTAGTTTTACTGCCATAATATTGGCAATAAGATACATGGTACAAAGCATTACAGCCACAATCATAAGGTGTAAACTCATAATACTTACATGGGGAGTTTGAAAATTTTTTTGGTACATTTTAATCCTTAGATTTTTTGAAATCCTTGTTGAATTTATTTTGTGTGCGATTTTTTTTATATATTTTCCAAAACATAAGCAAGAAGAAAAAGCGTCATATTCTGAATTTTATATTTTTATATATTTATCTTGTTATTATTACAATGTTTTTTTTATTTAATTCAAATTTTTTAATTGGAAGTTAAAGATATTGCCAAGAAAGAAATTAGATAGTATGTTAATTTTAAATTAATA
Organism: uncultured Mailhella sp.; assembly: GCA_964369835.1. Lineage (GTDB taxonomy): Bacteria > Desulfobacterota > Desulfovibrionia > Desulfovibrionales > Desulfovibrionaceae > Taurinivorans. The sequence continues at coordinate 7,197 of CAYJGE010000097.1, read as the reverse complement.
ATAAAATAATATCAGTTGGAGTGTATAATGAAAAAATATCTTTTATTAATGTCTTTAATGTTAACCGCTTGTAATTTTGATGATATTACAGTAACAAATCCATTTGCAGCCACAACAGATGTAAGTTCTGTATATACCAGTCAATTTTCTGATGTACCAATTCCAATGGACATGAAATCCGATGCAAATAATACATTAACAACAATCAGTTCAAGCGGACATAAAATTGGTAAAGAAAGTTTTAGCGGTAGGGTTGAACATAATTCTCTTGGTGCAGCCATGGCACATAATTTAAAAAATCAAGGTTGGACAATGCTTGGGATTGCTCAAGGCGAAAATACCTTACAACTTTATCAAAAAAATGCAAGATTTTTGATTGTTACCATTGAAGAGTCCATGACAGGTTCAAAGCTTGTGGTTTGGGTTCTCAGCAAACAAGATGGCATGGTTCAAAATGCTTTAAATGTGATTAGCAGTGATTCAGGACAAAATTTTGATAGTTTTGGAAGTGAATCTCTTTTTCAATAAACATAATTTATTAATTGCCCCCGAAAATAGAAAAATTGGTTAATTAAGAAATAAAAACAGAAAATATGCAATTTTAAGGTTTACTTATGTTAAACTTTCCTTGTTTTAATTATTATAAAAATAAAAAGCTTCATCTTGGAGTTTGTGGTTCAATTGCTGCCTATAAAGTAGTTGATTTAATGCGAAGGTTTCAAGACTGCGGAATTATTGTCAGCGCTACCTTAACCAAGGCCGCTCAAAATTTCATCACTCCATTAACTTTTGAATCTCTTGGTGCTTCTTATGTATACAAGGATATGTTTGATAATCTAAACCCATTTGCTCATTTGGAGCCGGGGCAGTTTGCTGATGCCATGCTGATTGTACCTGCCTCTGCTCAAACCATATTCCGCTTGGCAAATGGAGTTGCCGATGAAATTTTAGCCTGTCAAGCTCTGGCTTTTGATGGCCCATTAATCATAGCTCCTGCCATGAACAGTAAAATGTGGGCAAACCCTGCCACCGTAAATAATGTTGAAACATTAGTTGAACGAGGGTATTTTTTAGTGGAGCCTCAAAGTGGTGAATTGGCTTGTAAGGAAGTTGGTCTTGGCAGGCTTGCTGATCTTAGTCAAATTTATTTGGAAACATTAAAATTACTTACCGAACAAGATTTGTTTGGTAAAAAAGTTATGATAACTCTGGGGCCTACCCAAGAAAAATGGGATGCGGTTAGGGTTTGGACAAATAATTCCACAGGTAGCATGGGAACAGCTTTTGCCATTTCAGCTTGGCTTAGGGGGGCAGAAGTCCATTGCGTTTGTGGGCCGGTCAATCAATATATGCCCAAATCCGAAAACTTTTTCCGCTATAATGTAACCAGCGCCGATATGATGTTTAATACATGTGATGAACTTTGGGATCAGATGGATATTGGTATTTTTACGGCTGCAGTGGCTGATTTTAAACCCCTGCCTTTTAATACTACTAATTCCTTTGATAATGATTTGGACAAAAATTTTGAGTGTTCAAAATTTAAAAAGGAAAATCATGATAGTTTAAGCATTGAATTTATAGCCAACAGAGATATTTTAAAAACTCTTGCCAACAGAAAAGCAGAACACCAAAAAATTCTCGGATTTGCTGCCGAAGATGATATGAATGCCAATAATTTAGCAAAGCTTACTGAAAAAAAATTACATTCAAAAAATTGTGATATGTTGGTGGGAAATTTATTAAGTACAGGTATGGGAACTTTAAATAATCAAGTATTTGTGGCAACCAAACAAAGTGATACCATTGCTCTTGAGACAATGCCCAAAACATCATTGGCTTGGAATTTATTATCTAATTTATCAGAGTTGTAATTATGCAGTCCTTTTTTTCGCCCATCATAAATAGTTTTTTAAATAATGGTTTGCAATATTTACTTTTTTCATCGGAAGAAGAGAGAGATTTTCATTCCAATAATTTAGCAAATAAAAATGATAAAGTTCTTGAAAAAGGTACAAAAGAAAATCAAGAAAAAATAATTTTAAATCAACCCCAACAATTTGCACCAAAAACTTTTCAAGCAAACAGCATTAAACCTCAAAGCAATATTGAAATAAATCAAACCAGAAAAATACAAAAAAATCCAACTTTAACCTTGGATAAATGGCCAAAAAAATGGTTGGGATTACATAAACATTTTAAACTACCGGCAGAAGAAAATATTGGTAAAGTTCAAATTGTTTGGACATACTCAGGATTGGAGCAAGATAGTTTTGGACAAGCAGATTTTAATCGTCGAAATATTGTTAAAAAATTATTGTCTGATCTAAATCATCAAAGTGGTACTCATGTTTTTATACCCTATGCGAATATAGATAGTGATGGGCAGTCTGAGTTTGCTAAAGAACTTGTTAATAATGAAGAAATAAGTTTTTTTTGGTCAGCCATGCGTTTGGTTAGGCCAAGAATTTTATTAATATTTGGTTCAGTGGCAAGGGATGCCATAAGTGCCCCAAAAAGCCTACCTTTACAAAAAACTCAAATGGGATCACTGCAAATTTTACAAATGCACAAATTTGAAACATTGGCAGAAGATCAAGATCTCTATAATAATACTTTGATTTTTTTACAGTCCTATCTACACTTTTGTAAAAAGAAATAAGGAGAAAGAAGTGAAAAAAAGAATATCATTTATATTGTTTTGTTTGATTTCATTTTCAGCTTTCATGTTATTAAGTATTGAAATTACCCAAGCAAAAGACATGTCAGGTACTGTACTGCATGATTCTGATTATCTCTTGGATAATACTCATAGAGGATACCTTAATAAGCTCATCTGGGGAGCAGATAATGATGGTTTATTGGAGATTGTACATTCAGCACCACAATCTTATAGTTATTTTACTCCTACAGGTGATAGTATCAGAGTTCGCAAAGGGCCGGGTCTTGACTATGGAGTAAACTTCAAAGCCCATAAGAATGAACCTGAAAACCCTGATTTTCCGGGCGATTTTCCCATGTCTGTACTTGGTGGTATTGTAGGAAATACTGTATATAAAGGTGATGAAAATTGCAGTAAATGGCAAGAAATTATTGCAATAAATGCAGGAAGTCATAAATTTCAAGGTTTAGATATAATAGAATCCATCGGAGATGGGGGAAACTATCCTAATTATATTTGCTCTGATTTTATCCAAACAGAATCTGTTGATCCTTATTTGGAGGAATGGTTTGACTCAAAATTTAGAATTAGCTCAATTGCAAGCCAGTATATTTTTGATGAATTAGTAGATGTGAATAATACAGTCATATTTCCACCTGATTATCCTGCTTTTGTAGAAACTGTTATTAATCCCGGTGATAAAATTGTTTTTGCAAGCTTTTTCTATGACGGAATGATGGATGAAGAAGTAAAAATATATAAAATGCTTGATGATATGTATGCGGTTCAAGTTGGTTCTATTAAAGTTGGCGAAATAGAAAGCAAACTAAAACTTAATGAAACAGGTATACAAACTTTGAAAAATTTTGTGCTGGAGAATGAAAGGCTGAAAGGCTATTATTAAATTTGAGTGGTAAAACAATTAGTGTTTGTCTAATTTTAATATATAAAATTTATAATATTTTATATATATTATTGTTGCATTATAATTTTCTGAAAAATAAGTATAAAATCTGTGATCAATTTATAAAATTTGGTTTTAAGGAAGGGGGGAAGCGATTCACGTCATTCCAATTCTTACATTAAAAGATATTTTTATCAAAATTTCTTATTTTTGCCATTTTTTCAAACAAAGTTTGAAAAAATCATTGGGGTTTGCAAAGGGAGTCACTCCCTTTGCTGGGGGTTTGGGGGCAAAGCCCCCAAATTGGAATAACGTGAAGCGATTGCTTGCGTTTTAGGGGGAAGAATATTTTTGCCTACAAAAATATTCTTCCCCCTAAATCCTTAATTATATGGTTTCCAATTTATTTTGGACAACACCTTGAACATGTTTTGATAACATCTTCAATATCAATACCAAGAGCATTGGCAACTCCGGTACCGTAGTCGGGGTCAGCTTTGCGGCAGTGCATAATATGTCTTTTTTTCACATCGTCACTAACGCCTTGCATGGCTCTGGCTGTATTTTCGCAAAGAACTTTTTGTTGTTCTTTACTCATAAGCCTAAACAGTTTACCTGGTTGTTCAAAATAATCAGCATCATCACAAGGGTATTCATAGCGATCGGCAGCCCCATCTATTTTTAGTGGTGGTTCTGTGAAATCTCTTTGGTCTTGCCATTCTCCTTTGGTATTTGGTTCATAGGCAATCGTAGAGCCAAAATTATTATCAACACGCATAAATCCATCACGGTGATAGCTGTTTACAGGGCATTTTGGAGCATTAACAGGAATTAAATGATGATTTACACCTAAACGATAGCGTTGGGCATCTCCATAGGAAAAAAGTCTGCCTTGTAACATTTTGTCGGGTGAGAAGCTAATACCCGGCACAATATTGGCAGGGTTAAAAGCTGCTTGTTCAACATCTGCAAAATAATTTTCAGGGTTACGATTTAGTTCAAGAACCCCAACTTCATATTTTGGAACATCTTTATTATACCATACCTTTGTTAAGTCAAAGGGGTTATAGCCAAGTTCTTCGGCTTTTTCTTCTTCCATTATTTGAACAAAAAGTGTCCATTTTGGATAATCACCATTGGCAATGCTTTCAAGTAAGTCTTTTTGGAAACTTTCACGATCATTGGCAACAATTGCGGCGGCTTCTTCATCTGTTAAATTTTTAATTCCTTGTTGGGTGTTGAAGTGAAATTTTACCCAATAACGTTTATTGTCGGGGCTAATGAAACTATAGGTATGACTGCCAAAACCGTGCATATGTCTATAGGAGTAGGGGATACCTCTATCACTCATTACAACTGTAACTTGATGGAGAGCTTCAGGTAGTCCTGTCCAAAAATCCCAGTTATTTTGAGAGCTTCTCATATTGGTATGGGGGTCTCTTTTTACTGCGTGATTTAAATCAGGAAATTTCAGCGGATCTCTTAGGAAAAATACGGGGGTATTATTACCAACCATATCCCAATTGCCTTCATCTGTATAAAATTTTATTGCAAAACCGCGAATATCACGTTCTGCATCTGCAGCCCCTCTTTCGCCTGCAACTGTTGAAAAACGAACAAATACTTCTGTTTTTTTACCAATTTCAGAAAAAAGATTGGCTTTTGTGAATTTACTGATATCATGGGTAACAGTAAAATGACCAAACGCACCAGATCCTTTGGCATGCATTCTTCTTTCAGGAATTACTTCCCGATCAAAATGTGCTAATTTTTCTAAAAACCAAACGTCCTGCATTAGAAGAGGACCTTTGGAACCGGCTGTCAGTGAATTTTGATTATTGGAAACAGGTGCCCCATTAACATGGGTTAATTTTTTTTCTTTACTCATAAAACCCTCCGTTAAAAAATTAATATTGGATGAAAAAAGCGGAAACGATAATATAAGAAAACATATAAACTATACAACTTAACAGTAATGGTTTCTATTAAGATTGTCAAGGTTTTTATCATAATATTTTAAAATATAATAATTTTTTAAAATTGACAGCCAAAGAATATGGGAGTAGTTACATTTATCAATAACAATTTATAGAAGTTAGGTATTTATTTTTATGTTAGTCCAGTCCCAATTGCGTAGGCATTTATTTAGATTAACCATTCCCATCTTTATTGAAACCTTATTAATTATGCTTCTTGGTTTTATAGATATTTTAATGTTAAGCCAAGTTTCGGATAAGGCCGTTGCCTCTGTTGGTTTTGTCAATATGATTTTGATTACCACTTCCATGATTTTCATGGTGGGAGCAACCGGTGCCTCTGTGGTATGTTCTCAATATATAGGAGCAAATCAAAGGGAAAATTATACTGTCAGTGTTGCGGCAGCCCTTTGTTTTAATACTATAATAGGTTTATTGACTTCACTTATTTTTTTCTTTTTTTCCCATACAATTTTGCTTGCCATGGATATTGATCCAACACTTTATAATGACTCATTAATTTATGCACAAATTACAGGAAGCGGAGCCATATTTGTTTGTTTGAATATGGCCATGGCAGTTATATTAAGAAGCAGTAATTTTACACTTTATCCCATGTATATTTCATTTATCATTAACATATTAAATTTTTTGGGAAATTATGCTTTAATATTTGGTAATTTTGGTTTTCCTGCCCTTGGAGTTGAGGGAGCGGCAATTTCCACTTTTTTCAGTCGCACAGTTGCTTGTGTGTTACTTTTTTATGTTTTAAGGGTAAAAGCTGTAAAACTTCCCCTATTACCGCGAATTTTAAAATTTCCTCCCATTGAATTATGGGATAAGCTTAAAAAAATATTATTTATTGGTTTACCCTCGGCAGGTGAACTATTGTCTTATAGTTTGTCCCAATTATGTATAATGTATTTTATCAATCAAATTGGAACCGAAGCCGTGGCAGCCAGAACATATATAGTTAATTTTGTCATGTTTACCTTTGTTTTTGCCATGGCAATAGGGCAAGGTTCATCCATTGCAGTTGGGCAATTAATTGGAAAAAATCAAGAAAAAGCGGCTTTGTTACTTGGTAAATTTAGTATTCGTTTGGCAATTTATGTTTCAACTTCCATGTCAATCATTTTGGCTGTTTTATCCCCATATTTAATGCCCATAATGACGACTAATATGGCTATCTTGGCAATATGTTATAAAATTTTTTGGATAGATATAATTCTTGAAGTGGCAAGAGCTGTAAATATCTTGGCAGGACGTTTGCTTTCTGCTGTTGGAAATCCACAATATCCATTTGTTATCGGTATAATTTTCATGTGGCTTTTTGCAACACTTGGTTCCTATGTTTTTGGTTTAATCTTAGGCTTTGGATTAATTGGAATGTGGTTTGCTTTTATCTTTGATGAAGTCTCAAGAGCTATTTTAATGTGGCTGCGCTGGAATAGTGAAAAGTGGAAAAATCGTGGTTTTGTAAAAAAAAATAAGGTTTAATTAGGGTATGTTTCTAAATTGTTTTTTTGGGGGGGGGGGGGGGGGGGGGGGGGGGGGGGGGGGAGCGGCGCAGCGGCGCCCCCCCCACAAAAAAAAAAAAAAAAAAAAAAAAATAAAATGATTAATAGAATAAAATAATTTTTTTTTTTTATTTT
>CAYJGE010000096.1:0-12049 GCA_964369835.1 uncultured Mailhella sp. | reverse complement strand
TCACCAAAAAATTTTGATAAAAATATCTTTTAATGTAAGAATTGGAATGACGTGGCTAATCAGTGCTTCTTAATATATTTTATTTTCTTTTATTCTTTTAACAAATAAGTTAAATATATTCAAGTAAACTTTTTGTTACAAAAAAAATATGGTTAATTTACTTTGGTAAAAAAAATAAAAATTTGATATTTTAATTGTTTATCCTTTCTATGAAATTTTTAGGTTTTTTTCTGTTTGCAAATATTTGATATTTCAGCTACATTCTTATTTTCAAAATAAATACCTTAACAAAAAAAGTATTTAATATTTTATTTATGATAATTATTTGAAATATAAGGAATTTAATTATGCGTGACATATTGGTATGTAAACAAGCTTTAGAGCAAATTTTACTTGCAAAAAATATAAATTGGTCTGAAAAAATTGTTATTGAATTGCCAAAAGATTCAAAATTTGGGGATTTGGCAACAAATGTGGCAATGATTTTAGCAAAACAAGTTGGGAAGAACCCCAGAGAATTCGCCCTTGAACTTGTGGCTGAGCTTGAATTAAATCCATTATTTTCAAAGGTTGAAATTGCCGGACCGGGATTTATTAATATTACATTTCAAACATCTTTTTGGCACGAACAAATTTTTTATATTGAAGAGCAAAAAGAAAAATTCGGTTCTTCAAATTTTGGTAATGGCCGTAAGGTAAATGTGGAATATGTTTCGGCAAATCCTACAGGGCCATTGCATATTGGGCATGGAAGAGGTGCGGCTGTCGGAGATAGTATCAGCAGAATTTTACGTTTTTCAGGCTATGATGTTGCAACAGAATACTATATTAATGATGCAGGCAGACAAATGCGCTTGCTTGGTCTTTCCACATGGCTAAGGGTACAAGAAATATGCAATATGCCTGTGGAATTTCCCGAAGACTATTATAAAGGTGATTATATTATTGATATTGCAAAGGACGTTTTGCAAAAATATCCTGATTTACCCACAATGGAAGATAAGGAAAAAGCCGAAGATATCTGTTTTGACTATGCAATGAACAGTATTTTGGCAGGAATAAAACAAGATTTGGAAGATTTTCAGGTGGAGCACCAAGTATGGTTTTCAGAAGCAAGTTTGGTAAATGATCATATTGTTGAAGATACATTGAATAAATTGCAAGAAAAAGGCATAGCCTATCAGGCTGATGGTGCTCTTTGGTTTAGAAGCACGGATTATGGTGATGATAAGGATAGGGTTTTACGCAAAAGTGATGGCTATCTGACCTATTTTGCTTCTGATATTGCCTATCATGCCAATAAATTTGAGCGTGGACATGAAGAGCTTATTGATATTTGGGGAGCAGATCACCATGGCTATATTCCAAGAATGAGAGCAGCCATTGAGAATTTGGGAAAAAATGCCAAAGAGGATTTTTCTGTAATATTAATTCAGCTTGTAAATTTACTCAGAGGTGGAGAGCCTGCCGCCATGTCCACACGTTCGGGTGAGTTTGTGACTTTGCGTGAAGTTCTTGATGAGGTTGGAGTTGATGCCGCCAGATTTATGTTTTTATCCAGAAAAAGTGACCAACCCCTTGATTTTGATTTGGAGCTTGTTAAACAAAGAAATTTAGAAAATCCTGTTTATTATGTTCAGTATGCCCACGCAAGGATTATGACCTTGCTTGAACGAGCTCAAACTAAAGGTATTGTTGTCAGTAATGAAACTTTGGCAGATGATTTGGCCACTTTAATTTCTGAAGATGATATTAATCTTATTCGTTATACTTTACATTTTGAAGATGCAGTTATTGATGCTACCAAGGCAAAAGCTGTTCATATAATTAGCTTTTATTTATTAAATTTATCCGGTAAATTACATAGTTATTATGCTAATGTACCTGTTCTTTCTTCCGATGAAAATTTAGTTAGAGCAAGGCTTGCACTTTTAAGGTCAGTTGCAAGGGTGTTAGAAAATGGTTTAAAACTTTTGGGTGTATCTGCTCCTAAATCAATGTAAGGTAGTTTTTAATAGAATTATTAATATAGGGTATATATAGAAACCTCTGCACAATTCATTGTGCAAAGGTTTCATGGAGTGTTTACACCGTAAACACGACCAAAAATCAAGAATAGACAAAACCACGCTTTTGTCGTTAAATGATTGATTTTTGTGCTTTTTACCTCTGCACAAAAATTTATCTAAAAATAAAAAATTTTATTCTAAAAACAGACTTTTATTAAAAATTAATAATTGTGCAGAGGTCTCATATAATGTTAGGTTCTAAGTTTTTTAAAAAAAATTCTTCATCCAAAGTGATGCAAAGTGAATACAAATCACATGACATTTCTTCAGCTTATACCAAGGCCAAAGAAATGGAGCATGGTTTTGTTAAATCACGTAAAGCAGTTAAGAAAAATGAAGAAGATGAGCATAAATTTGATACGCTTAATACTGTAGATGAAAAACCGGATTTTTCCAATTTGGATGTTCAAGAAGAGGAAGTGAAAAAGGAAAATGAAGACCTTTTGCCGGTAAAAAAAGAAGCTGAAAAAAAAGAAATATTCAGTCTTGATACTGTAGCTGAATCCGATACACTTGAAATCAAAACTTCTCCTGTCAAAGAAGGCTATCAAGTAAGTTTAAGTCCTTCCCTCTGTCTGACTCTTTTTGTGACTGCTGTTATAACTTTGGCCTTTGTTTTTTTATTTGGACTAATTATTGGTAAGGGTATGATGTCCGAGCCGGATTTGGAAAGTTCGGAAAATATAAATATGCATGATGAACAAAAAAATAATGCTTCCAATTCCGATTTGGTTGGTGATAAAAAACTATCGGAAGAGTATGAAAAGGTTTTGCCGGCCGAAGAGCTTAAATTTTTAACCAATTTGAAAAAAGAGACAGAGAAAGAGCCGGAAAAAACTATTGAAGATGATAAAAAAATAGATCAACCTGAAAAGAAGCAAGAAGTTGATCCTGCCGATCAAATTTTTGACTATACAGTGCAAGTGGCTGCCTTTAGAAATGCCGATCAAGCCGATATTTTACGCGAAAAACTCGAGGGTGAAGGTTTTAGAACACTAAAGAAAACAAACAAGGATTCTAAAGGTAATTGGTATTTGGTCAATGTCTTGATGAGGGCAAATCAAGAAAGATTTCTGGAAAATGTCAGCTTATTTAAGAAATTTGCCATTAAGGATTATTTAATAAAGGGAAAAGTTCCTGTAGAATAATGTGAATTATTATGAGTACAAATCTTTTTTTACTAAATTGTGAAAACGATATTTTTGAGAAACCAAGGGCAGATTTAATATCTTTTTTTTCAAATTTATCTCAAACTAAAAATTCTGATTTAGTAAAAAAAGATTTTTTATATGAGAAATCATTGCCATTAAATACTGAAAATTCAGGTTGGCAATTTATTTGTGATACTTGTACATCTTCCCTTGATGCTGCTCATTTTTTGGCCAAGCAAAATTGTTTTATGCCTTTTTCATCATTGATTTGTCGAAGTCAAACAAGGGGAAGGGGGCAGCTTAGGCGACATTGGAGCTCAGGTGAAGGCAATCTTTATACGGCTCTTTGTTTGCCAAATATATATCCTTTTTCATCAGGAATTGCTTCTGTATTATTGGGGGCAATGTTGGCTTTGACATTGGAAAACTTTGGTTATAGGGTTGAATTAAAGTGGCCGAATGATTTGGTGCAAAAAGATAGTTTTGGCAGATGGAAAAAAATTGGCGGTATATTACTTGAGGAGAAAAATAATTATTTGATTGCAGGAATTGGGATTAATTTACAAAAATTTCCAAATCCGCTTGAGCTTAGAAATGATTATTTTTTAGAGGCAGGAATATTACAAAAATATGACAATATGGATAAAAAATCTTTTGTCATTGATGATGATATAATGAATTTTTCAGATGATAATGCCAATTATAATAAAGATATACATATAAATTTTTTAAAAATTTGCCAATTTTGGCAAACTCTTGTAGAAGATATTTTTTTGTGTTATAGAAAAAAAATCTTGGGGGCTGATAAAAATTTTTTTGTGGAACTAATTGAAAAATTCTTGGCATTTAAGACAGAAGAAGTTAAAATTTGCAGACCTCTGATTTGTGAAAAATCAAATAATAATTTAATTGATTTAAATACAGAGTATTTAAGGGGTAGACTTTGTGGAGTAAATTCCGATGGGGAATTGCTCTTACAAAAAAATTCTGAGATTATTACAATTCTTGGGGGAAGTTTATCTCAAGAAAATGACTAAAGGCGGTTATAATGGCTCCGATTACAATGGAAGATTTGTTTGTATATTTGAAAGATAAATCAATTCTTGTGGCAAATAGAGGTATACCCGGACGAAGAATATGTCGTTCTATTCGTGAGAGGTTGCATGCCAATGCAATTTTAACCGCAACAGATGTGGACAAAACCTCACCTGCTGCTTCAGCTGCACAAGAGTTGATGTTACTTGGATCTGATCCGACTTCATATTTAGATATTGATTTGATAATCAGTAAAGCTAAAAAACGTGGTGTTGTGGCAATTCATCCCGGTTGGGGATTTGCATCTGAAGATGATAATTTTCCTCGCAAATGTGAAGAAGCAGGGATAATTTTTATTGGTGCCAATGCCGATGCCATGAAAATGCTTGGCAATAAGGTTGAAGCCAGAAGAATAGCTCAGGAACTTGATATTCCTGTGGTTCCCGGTTCTGAAGGGTCGGTCAGTGTTGAAGAAGCCAAAAAATTAATCCGTGAAATCGGCATGCCGGCCATGCTTAAAGCCGAAGGTGGCGGTGGCGGACGCGGTATTTTTGTAATCAGAGATGAAAGTACCCTTGAGGACGCCTTTGTAAAGGCTTCCACCATGGCAGAAGCTTCCTTTGGTAATCCTCGTCTTTTTGTGGAAAAATACCTTGAAAGGGTTCGCCATATTGAAATTCAAGTGATTGCAGATAAATACGGCAATGTTTTTGCTTGTGATGAACGTGACTGTTCTGTTCAGCGTAATCATCAAAAATTAATTGAAATCACTCCTTCACCTTGGGAAGGCATGACAGAAGAGCTTAGGGCCAGACTTAAGGAATATTCATGTCGTTTGGCAAAGGCTGTCAATTATCATTCTCTATGTACAGTGGAATTTTTAGTTACAGAAGAGGGGCAACCATATTTAATTGAAGTTAATACCAGATTACAAGTGGAGCATGGCATTACAGAATGTCGTTATGGTATTGACCTTGTGGAAACCCAAATTGCTTTGGCTTTTGGTGTTCCTTTGACTTTAAATGATGAAAATACCAAGGGGCATTTGTCCGCTTTACAGGTTAGAATAAATTGCGAAGATCCAAGACGTGGCTTTGCGCCCAATGCTGCCAGAATAACCCGTTATGTTTCTCCTGGCGGACCCGGAATAAGAATGGATTCAAACCTTTCTGCAGGTTATGATTTTCCTTCCAATTATGATTCGGCAGGTTCCTTGTTAATTGCCTATGGGCTTGGCTGGGATAAAACCAGAAGTATTATGGAAAGAGCCCTTGATGAATATGTTGTGGCAGGGGTTAAAACCACAATTCCTTTTTATCGTCATATTTTACAAAATGAAAATTTCAAAAATGCCGATTTTGATACAACCTTTGTGGAAAAAAATCCTCAACTATTCTCCTATCAAGATTTAGAGCCTGAAGCCGAGCGTTTAAGTCGGTTAATTGTGGAAATTTCTGCAAGGGGTTATAATCCCCATGTTCAACTTGGAGAATATCGCACTTTTGATACCCCGAGAATGCCAAACTTTGAACCTGTTTTGCCAAATATTTCAAGACAAGTTCGCATGACAAAAAGTTTGTATCCCATGGGTGATCGCAAAGCTTTGCTTGATTATGTAAGGGACAGTAATAAAGTTCACTTTACCGATACAACCACAAGGGATTTTACCCAATCAAACAGTGGTAACCGTTTCCGTTTGGCAGAGGATAAATTGGTTGGCCCATATCTTGACAATTGCCAATTTTTTTCCTTGGAAAATGGGGGAGGAGCTCACTTTCATGTGGCTATGATGGCAAATATGACCTATCCTTTTTCCGAAGCAAAAGCTTGGAATACTTTTGCCCCCAAAACCCTTAAGCAAATATTGGTACGTTCAACCAATGTGCTTGGCTATTCACCGCAGCCCAGAAATTTAATGAAACGTACTTGTGAAATGATTTGTGAAAACTATCATATTATCAGGTGTTTTGACTTTTTAAATGATATACGCAATATGAGACCCATGGCGGAAGTTGTTTTGGGAAGAGACGATGTGGTGTTTGAACCTGCTCTGTCCCTATCCATTTCCAAAGGTTTTGATGTTGACCATTATCTTGATGTAACTAAAGAAACTTTGCAAATGGTTGCTTCCATTCTTGGTTGTGATGAGAAAAAAGCTTCAGAATCAATCATTCTTGGGTTAAAGGATATGGCAGGGATTTGTCCGCCAAGGTTTATGCGTGAACTTGTGACAAAACTCAGAAATAAATGGCCAAGCCTTGTTTTACATTCTCATCGCCACTATACAGACGGGCTTTTTGTTCCAAGTGTTGCCGAAGCTGCCAAGGCAGGAGCCCATATTTTAGATGTCGGTCTCGGAGCGGCGGTTAGAAGCTATGGACAAGGTGATGTGCTTGCAACTGCTGCCTTTGTGGAAGAAGAATTGGGACTTGAGACTGTAATCAATAAAGATATGATCAGAGATGCAAATTTTGTGATAAAACAAATTATGCCCTATTATGATCGTTATTGTTCTCCATATTTCCAAGGCATTGATCATGATGTTGTCAATCACTGCATGCCGGGCGGAGCAACTTCTTCTTCTCAAGAAGGTGCCATGAAGCAAGGTTATATTCATTTATTACCCTATATGTTACGCTTTTTGGCAGGCACAAGACAAATTGTTCGTTATCATGATGTTACTCCCGGTTCTCAAATCACATGGAATACCGCATTCTTGGCAGTAACAGGTGCATGGAAAAGAAATGGCTTGACAGCAGTTGAAAAACTTTTATCTGTACTTGAAAAAGTGGTTGCCAATTCCGAAGACGAGCATAGCAAAAACTTACAAAAGGAAAGACTGTCCCTTTATCAAGATTGTAATGATGCCTTTAGAAATTTACTTTTGGGTAAATTTGGTAAATTACCTCTTGGTTTTCCGCCTGATTGGGTTTACCAAAGTGCCTTTGGCGCAAAGTGGGAAAGTGCATTATCAGAAAGAACAGATGACAGCCCCTTACAACATTTAGATCCGACCGATGTTATTGCCGAAGAATATGCTTGTGCCGATATTATTAAAAGAGCACCGACAGAAGAGGAATTGGTATTATATTTAAATCATCCGGGTGATGCAATTAAAGTTATGCAATTCCAAGATAAATATGGTGATCCAAACGCCATACCCTTGGATGTTTGGTTTGAAGGCTTGGTTCCGGGCAGAGAATTACAGTTCACCGATGAAGGTGGAAAACCCCACCAGCTAAATATTTATAGCATTGGAAATATGGACGAGAGGGGAGTTGTGGAAGTTCGTTATGGACTTGATTCCCAAACCATGTCCCACGAAATTAAATTGGCAAGTGCAACAGGTTCAAGTCATTTGGATTTACAAATGGCAGATACAAATAACCGTGATGAAATAGGTGCTCCGTCCAGTGGAGATCTTTGGGTAACCTATGTTCAAGCCGGTGATATTGTTTCAAAAGGACAAGAATTATTCAATATTTCTATTATGAAACAAGAAAAAGCTGTTCTTTCGCCCAGAAATGCCATGGTTAAAACTGTGTTAAAAGCCGCAGACTATAAAAACTCTCGAAAAATGGTTCCTGTTATTGAGGGTGAATTAATTATGGAACTTGTGGATATACCATTGATTTGTGAAAATCATGAATGTAAAAAACCATTGGCAATAAATAATGCCAAATTTTGCCCCCATTGCGGTACATCTATAACAAAAAAGAAAAAATAAATTTAAGTTTTTTTAGCGTTTTATTTAGTATTTCCTTAACATATTAATTTTATTAACAAATAACATATAAAAATCTCGAGATTTATTCTCGGAGGGAAAAGTATGCCTAAGCAAAGTGTATCAGACAATAATATTGAAGCATTAAAGGAAAAATTAATTCTGACCGGTGCTGATATTATGGCAATTGGCGAAAGTGCAGAAATTATTGTTGGTGGTAAAAACTACAATACAGCTAAAATTCATGAGATTAAAGGTGTCAGAAGTCCTCAATTTAGGGCTATTTCAGCAATCAATTTTCATAAGTTGCTTGATGAAACCTTTATCAATGCCGGCTTGGTTCGTTCCCTTGTTGAAAAAGAATATTCTCGGATTGACTGGAATGACCCCGAAATAAACAGAGATTCTGAATTTTTGCAAAAATTGGTTCGCAATCTTGGTAAAGTTATTAAAAAAGAAAGTGATGCCAATTCAAAAGCAACTAAAATAAAATTAAGAACCTTTGTCAATAATGTGGTTGATGGTTTTGCAACTTCTCAAGAAAGTATTGATCAACTTCGTAAACGGTCTGTTTTGGTTCAATCTGCCATATTATCTGTGGATTTACCCATTGAGGTTGAAGCGGCTATCAGGGGAGCTTATAAGGAAATTTGTAACGAAGCCAAGGCAGAAGATATTCCTGTGGCTGTTCGTTCCTCCGCCGCCGGTGAAGATTCACGCAAAAAAGCCTTTGCAGGCTTGCAAGATACCTATTTAAATATTGTGGGTGAAGACAGAGTTGTAATGGCTTATCATTGGGATTGCGCTTCTGCCTATAATTTGCGTTCCATGACCTATAGGCGTGAAGCCATCAGGGACGGCATCACCTTGGCAGAGTCAACAGGTGATGAAGAAGTTGCAATTTTGGCAAAACAAGAATGGGCCATAGAACATACTTCTTTGTCTGTCTGTGTAATGCGCATGATTAATCCTTTGGTTTCAGGTACTGCCTTTGCGGCAGATACAGCATCAGGTTGTCGTGGTACTGTCAGAAATGATTTGGTAAGCATAGATGCCAGTTACGGACTTGGGGAAGCTGTGGTCGGTGGCATGGTAACACCCGATAAATATTATGTTTTCCAAAGAGATAATGGGGCAGAAGTTGTTGTTCGCAATCTTGGAAATAAAGTTAAAAAAATCATTTACGATGTCAAGGGCGGAACCAAGGAAATTGCTGTTTCTGAAAATGACGTAAATAAATGGGCACTTTCCATAAGTCAAGCTGAAAATGTGGCAAAAGCTGTTAGAATTATCAGTCAATCCTATGATGACATGATCATGGACACAGAATTTTGTTATGATGAAAATGATGAACTTTGGTTTGTGCAAGCTCGACCCGAAACTCGTTGGAATGAAGAATTTGAACTTTATCCCAATACCATATTTATGCGTCGTTTGGAAGTAAACGAAGCAGCCGCCGACAAGGCCGAAGTAATTTTAGAGGGTAACGGAGCTTCCAGAGGAGCAGGACAAGGAACAGTTAGATTTTTACGTTCAGCCTTGGAATTAAATAAAGTCGGAAGCGGCGATATTTTGGCTGCCGAAAGAACTGACCCCGATATGGTTCCGGGAATGCGTGTGGCTTCTGCTATTTTAGCCGATGTGGGCGGAGATACAAGCCATGCTGCCATCACTTCCCGTGAGCTTGGAATTGCTGCCGTTATCGGTATTCAACGTTCCGAAACCCTTAGAGCCCTAGATGGTCAAGAAGTCACAGTTGACGGTACCAGAGGCAAAGTTTACCGTGGTTTATTGCCCCTTGAAGATATTGGCGGCGAGATGGAACTCGATAAATTGCCAAAAACCAAGACTCGTATCGGTTTGGTTTTGGCAGACGTGACCCAAGCTCTTTTCTTATCTCGTTTACGCAACATTGAAGATTTTGAAGTTGGTTTATTGAGAGCTGAGTTTATGCTTGGCAATGTGGGCGTTCACCCAAAAGCCTTGGAAGCCTATGACAATGGAACTTTAGAAGGAAAAATGTCTGAAATTCTATTCCATAAGGAAACAACATTAACCAAGATTGTTCAAGAACAAATTGCCGCAGGTTTAATTACCTTGGATTTAAAACTTAGGGAATATGTTGGGCAAATTACAGGTTTAGGTTCAGAAATTGATGAACTGGTTGCCAATGAACCACATGGAACAGAACAAATTCTTTCCCAACAAAGAAGACTGAGGGAATTGGAATATAAACTTGATGAATACATGGAATATGCTGTACGTTATCAAGATGTTATAAGAACTTCCACCAGTTTAAAAGAGCATATCAGCATTATTTTTGGATATGATGAACATCTTTCCCTATTCAATGGAAGTGCCGATGATTTGACAAGGGAAAAGAAACGTTATACTTCTTTGGTAAATTCTCAATATGAAAAGATTAAAGATAATCAATTTGTTTTAGATTGTTTGAACAAGATTATTGAACTTAGACTTGAAGTAAGTTTAAAATGCGGTATGAGCAAGGAAATGGAAGAAATTAAAAATATTCCGCAAAAAATTTCTGAAATAATTAGCTCTCGTGGTTATCGCAATGGTAAAGAACATTATATTCAAACCCTTGCCCAAAGTCTCAGTCTTTTTGCCATGGCTTTTTATGGTAGACCCATTGTCTACAGAACCACAGATTTTAAATCCAATGAATATCGTAACCTTTTGGGTGGCGCTCTTTTTGAAGGTTTTGAAGATAATCCCATGCTTGGCTATAGAGGTGTTTCACGTCATATTCATGACTGGGAATTGGAAGCCTTTAAACTTGCCAGAGGTGTTTATGGTGGTAGTAATTTACAAATTATGCTTCCCTTTGTGCGTACCCTTGAAGAAGCAAGAGCCATGCGTAATTATCTTGAAACCGTACACAAACTCAAAAGCGGTGAAGATGGCTTAAAAGTTATTCAAATGTCAGAAGTTCCCTCAAATGCCATTTTGGCACGTCAATTTATTCAAGAATTTGATGGGTTTTCCATTGGTTCAAACGATATGACTCAAATGGTTTTGGCAACAGACAGAGATAATGCCAGCCTTTCTCATATTTATGATGAAGAAGATCCTGCTGTGATTTGGGCTTTATTGACAACTATTTTTACAGGTCAAAAATACGGTAAAAAAGTTGGTTTTTGTGGTCAAGGAGTATCAAACAGCGTAATTCTGAGAGGGCTTGTTGCCATTGCAGGAATTGTTTCAGCTTCTGTTGTTCCCGATACATATTATCAAACCAAATTAGATGTGGCTGCTGTGGAAAATGAAAATATTCCAAGCTCAGAATTGGGCAACTGGCTTTCAACTCAGCACTTTAATAAGTTATCTGCACTTATGAAAGATTATAGCTATGATCATATCTTGAAAAAATATAAAACCGGTGCCGAATTACATGATTGGTACGAAGGTGAAATAACAAGGCTGCACGAAGTTCTCAGAAATAATCTTGGAACTCCTAAAGAAAATGAATGTAGAGATGATGTGGAAAAATTCCGCTCCATCTTCCATAAGCCTGTAATTTATTCAGCTTGGGATTGGAACGCAACCGTTTTAGATGCCCTACATCAAGCAGGATTTAATGACTTTGCCGAACAAGCAAAAGCCCTTGAAGCCCAAAGAAAAAAAACTTGGTTTTAATTTCTTGAGAGGGGACGGTGATTTTGGCTTGAGAGGGGAACCCCATTTTTGTAGGCAAAAATGGGGTTCCCCCCTCAAGCTCCCCCCTCCTGAAAAACCATTAAGTAGCAAAAATATATAAAGTAATAATATTTTAGCCCTCTTACATTTTTAAGGGGGCTAATTGTTTTAATATGGTGAAAATTTCTTGTTTTTGCCATTTTTTCAAATAAAGTTTGAAAAAATCATTGGGGTTTGCAAAGGGAGTCACTCCCACGCCATTCAGGTTTTCAAGAATCACAATTTTGGTATGGTTTTTGATTTTTTAAATTTAGCAAAATATAAATAAATCAAAACAGTTATGACAT
Source organism: uncultured Mailhella sp. (assembly GCA_964369835.1). Lineage (GTDB taxonomy): Bacteria > Desulfobacterota > Desulfovibrionia > Desulfovibrionales > Desulfovibrionaceae > Taurinivorans. The sequence continues at coordinate 66 of CAYJGE010000096.1, read as the reverse complement.
TGATTGAAAAAATGTTTTTTTAAGGAAAGGGGGAGTTTGAGGGGGAAAAACTCGTTTTTTTCAAAA
>CAYJGE010000095.1:0-12072 GCA_964369835.1 uncultured Mailhella sp. | reverse complement strand
TAGTTATGGCATGATTTTTGATTTTAGACATTAAATAAAATATTAATAAATCAAAGTAGTTATATTTTTATTTGAAAAAATATTTTTTCAGGAAGGGGGGAAGCAATTGCTTACGTTTGAGGGGGGGAAACTCACCCAGCTTATGTCGAATAAAGTGAGACTAAGCGTCATGGATTAGTTCAAAAAAATGGGGTTTCCCCCCTCAATCCGGAATCACGTGCATTTTTGCTCATTTTCAATGAAAAATGCTATAATATAAATTTTATTTTAAATTATAAGTAATTCATCAGACTTAAATTCATAATCATACTGGAAGATTGTAAAACGGTTTGGTAGGCTGTGTATTGTCTTGATAAATCGGTGGCAAGTTGTGTCATGTCAATATCTTCAATGCTACTCATTCTGTTTTGTTCGTCATATAAACGCCCTTCCAAAATGGTTACATTTAAGCTTACTCTGTTTTCCTTACCGCCAATTTTTGCCCATTCGGTCAAAAGGTGTGAGTTTCCATCCCTGAATGCTTCAAGACTGTTTCCGACTTCGTCCATATTATTGGTTTCAAGGGCAGAGATAAACTCTCCGATTTCTTCAAAAATATTTATTCCGTCAACTGCACTGGCATAGGTATCATTCTTGCCTTGATAAAGTCCTCCAAAAATATCCTTGCCCGCACTGGTCACATCTAAAAATTCATCTTCGGCAATTTCATAGCCAATGTCTTCGGCTCTGTCCGGGCGAATGACAAATTGTTGTCCTGCATTTAAAGATCCGTCACCGCCAACTTCCACATCAAGGTGACCGTTCGGCACAATAAGTCTTACGCCAGTGCTACCTTTTACACTGTCAACTGTGGCATTTTCCCAAGTAATTCCATTATCTGTACTATAACTATAGGCTACTTCTCCATCAATGCTCACATTGGCATCTTCAAGAATTTTCACTTGTACATTGTTGGTGAAAAGCCCTTCGGCAGTTGCCCTTGAGATATTGCTTGTTCCATAGACATCAACATCAGGTGGAGGATCACTGTCGTCACCATTATACATGGCGGCAGGGCGAACATAAAGCATGGTGCCATTGCTTGGTGAAGCTTGCTCATCGGGATTATAAGCTGTCACATTGGCAGTGGTGGTGGGAGGTGTGGAAGCATTATTGGCAGCCAAATCAATTACAGCAGTTCCCACTGTAATTGTTGTGGAATTTGCCGGAACTGTGCCTGTAAGCCAAGTGTCGCCGCCATCCAAGGAATATTCATAATCCAAAGGAGTTGCCCCGCCAATTTCGCCGTCCTGCGGAAACCTGACCATGGCTGTTCTGTCAAGACTACCTGTCACCGTAAAGTCCACATCTTCAAAACCCGGACTATAGGTTGTAATTCCTAAGGTTTCATTATAGGCAGAAGTTTCGGTTTTATGTCCGCTAAAAAGATGTTGGTCGGCATATTCTGTATTGGCAATATTAACTAAAGTTGCATACAATTCTCTGGCTTCAAAGGCAATTTGAAGTCTGTTTTCTTCGCTGACCGTACCGGTTGAGGCCTGTTCTGCAAGCTCTGAAAGTCTTTGCATTACAACTTCAGCCTGTTTTAAGGCTGAGTCTGAACTGGCAAGCCAAGAAGCCGCATCCTTTGAATTGTCTGTATATTGCTGGGTATTGGCAATTGATGCCCTATAATTTAAAACTTGTATTGTTCCGACAGGGCTGTCTGAAGGACGATTGATTTTCTTTTGGCTTGAAGCTTGTTCGCTAAGATAAAAATAATCACTGAGCAAGCTATTCATATTGGTGACCATATCACCATATAGCATTGATTGAGTAACGCGCATAATGCCTCTCCCTTATACTTTTAAGCCCAAGATTGTTTGGAACATTTCATCGGCTGTTGTAATTAATTTTGCTGCTGCTGTATAGGAATGTTGGAATTTGATTAATAAGACCATTTCTTCATCTAAGTTTACAGCTGATTTTGATTGAACTTGCATATCAAGTTCTTCTGCCAAGGTTGAATAATAATCTGAATTAAAATTGGCATTTCTGGTATCTGCTCCCACAAGCCCGACAGTACCTGCATAATAGGAAACAATATCTGTATGGGTACTTGCCCATGGGGTTTTAATATCAATATTCTTGGTTGCCAAGCTTGCAATCATGCTGGCAATGGATCCATCACCCACATTGGCTTGGTCTTGTCCGTCAACTCCTTGAGCTGCAATTTTTTCAACATTATTGACCAAATGGGGGTTGACTGTAATATTATGGGCATTACTGCCTGCAAAAAATGTATTTACACCAAGGGCTGCCATAAGTCCTGTGGTATCTGAACCAAAATGATAATTGACATTATCGGCGGCAGTCAGTTGAAGCTGTCCGCTGACAATAGTTGCTGTCATTAGTTGATTACCGCTTTCATCCACAAAACTACGATTAATGGCATCTACCACATCGGTTAAGGAATGGATTTCAGGATCAAAGTTTTCTTGAGGTCCACCACTTGGGTTAAAATTTAAGTTAAGGTTTTCAAGAGGTTCACCTGTGGTGGCATCATAAAATGCCACATTCATATTTCCCCCTGTCAAACGCTCGGCAAAGGGCATTTCTTGCCAAGGACTGGCAAAGGCCAAATCTGTATCTTCAACAATGGTATTACCTATGTTTTGAGTATGGGCTTCTAAGCCTGAACCTTGGCTATGTAGGCGATTTACTTCCCAAATCAAAGCCTCTGCAAGGGCATTTAATTGGTCTTGATATTCACCTATGGCCACGTCTTTAACATCAATATAAGCACCAAGTTTTCCGCCAATGGATTGACCGTTTACAGTTTTACTTACATCAAGCGGATCTCTTGTGGGTTCATGCCATTGCACATTATCCTTTGCCACCACATAAAACTGACTTCCTGTTTCAAAATAAGGAGTTTGCCCCTCAACAAAATCCTCACCTTGAATGGAAAATTTCAGATCGCCCACCACAAGTCTTTCGCCAACGGGCGGAATTTGAAAAGTGCTTTGACCATTACTGTCTATTGCCCAAGTTTTACCATTATCATAGGAAATTCTAAATTCATTGCCATTTACAAACTCCAAAAGATATTCTCTGTGGTCTTCGCCTTCAACAACAAGTTCACCTGTAAACTCTTCATAGGTTCCTGTGGTTTCATTAAACATTTTGGCATTTGATTCCACAAAAGGACCGTTGGTGGATAGGGAATAGGCGGTTTGTCCCTCAACAAGGGGCATACCTTCTTTTAGATAAACAGCAAAATTTTTCCCGTCTTCTTCTTGAACACTTACATCAACATAGGTACCAAGTTCACGCACAAGTCTGTCTCTTTCGTCCAAAAGGCCATTGGCATTATTATATGGTGGTTGATGTTGAATATCAATTTGAACGTTTAAATCGGCAATTTGTTCAATAATAGCATTTACTGCGTCAACAGTACTGCCGATATAATCATTCATTTGCGCTTTGGTTTGATTTAAATAATCCATATTATGCTGAATCAATGTGGTCAAATTTTCAGTTTGAGCCAGCAAATCTTCCCTTGTGGCATCACTGTTTGGAGTTGTGCTTAAGGTTGACCAAGTATTAAAAAATTCAGATAATTGATTATGTAGGCCTGAAGTATTTGCTTCGTTGAATAAATTTTCAACGGAAGCCATAACAGCAGCTTGTTCATTCCATCTATTCGCTTGACTATTTTGATCTAAAAAGGAATTTTCTAAAAATCTATCAAAATCTCGTACAATTTCTTGGGCATAGGAACCGGTTCCGATTTGTCCGGGATTTGAGTCAACATAGAGAGAGTCTTGGAAAATAACACTTTGTCTGACGTAGCCGGCAGTATTGACATTAGCCACGTTATTACTTGTGACATTAATTCCCACTTGTGAACTAAGCAAAGCATTTTGCCCTGTTGATAAAAGTCCGTTTACACCAATTGCCATAACTATACCCTCTGATTATTATATTTGTAGCTTTATGGAAGCACTGATTAATTCCGTAAACGAAATTAATCAGAAAGGCACACTGCCCTTATTCGCACCCATGGAATATGGGGGACGCAAAAAACATGGTTTTTGCTCTCATTTCGGCATGCAAAATAGCCATTTCATGTCTATTTTGTAAGGAAACGTTTCTGTAATTTTTATAGAAAATTTTAAATTTCGATTTAATCAACGTTTCCTTACCTCTGCCCATGGATTTTTAGTATTAATAAATTTTTGGACAGAGGTTATAATTTTAAAACTGACTAAAATTTTCCTGCAATTAAAGCCGGGCCGGGACGGTGTTCAACATAACTGCCAAGTTTTCCATAGGTATTTTTTTGAGGTGGAACTATGCGTTTATGTAAGAAGTCCAAAAGTTCTTTGCTTTGATCAAGCAGACCCAAGGAAAGTTGTGTGTTTCTTGAAGCTTGTTTGGCACAAATTTGTTCTTTATCATCAATATCTTGCAAAATTTCTAGTACATATTTTTTTTCTTCATTCGGAAGCATTAAGGCATAATCTTTAACTTTCCCATTACCAAGAAAACGTTTTAAACACTCTTTTTCAACTGCCAATTGGCGGAGAAGTTCATGGATTGAAAATTCCAAACTCATAATTGCTTCGGCATTACGTTTCTTCAATAGGGAAAATTCTTCTTCCAAAAGTTGATGTAAAAGCTCCATGGCCTTATCTAAACGATATAAAGTTTCGTATACTATTCTAAACATTTTCTGTCCCCTTTATGATATTTATTCGATATTTTTATACTTTTTGTCTAAAAAGATAGGGTTCGGGATTTATTGAAAGTCCTTTATCTCGAATTTCAAAATGTAAATGTGGCCCCGTTGCCATTCCACTCATACCAACCTCTGCAATATTTGTACCAACGGAAATTTTTTCCCCTTTCTGAACCAAGAGTTCTGAATTATGTCCATAGACACTTTGCATGCCATTGCCATGGTCTAAAATAATCATATTACCCAGATCTTGGTCAAAACCTGCAAAAGTTACAGTACCATTGGCGGCTGCCTGTATGGGTGAACCTTGTTTTGCTTGAATATCAACCCCTGTATGCCAAGCTCTTTCCTTGGTAAAGGGATCTATTCTCCAGCCAAAGCTTGATTGCCATTCACCGTCCAAAGGAATTTGAATATTTAGTTTTGGACTGGTGGCACTGACATTTTGTACCAAGACGTCTTGCTCCAATGCCTCAAGAGGGTCCGCAAAAGTGGGGCCGCCCATGGCTCTTGAGCTTAAACTATGTTTTGGTGCAGTATTTTGACTCATATTGGTTTGAGTCAAAATTGTTTGTGGTTCGGTGTTTTGTGCCACAAGCATTTGAGGCAATGGATTTGCTTGTTTTGGCTGAGTTTCTTGTTGGATTTGTTGTTGAACTTGAGCTACTTGCATTTCAGGTTCTTCTTGTACTTTCTTGCCGAGTAATTTGTCTATTTCCTTTTGAACTTGCTCCTTTGTTGGATAAATTGATTGTAAATTGGCACTGGCAATCAATTGTTGTCTGTCAATATATAGGGGCATTTGCCTTCTATAGGTGGTTTGGATACCGTCCAAAATATTGGCTTGACTTGTTTCAACCTTATTTTCAGAATTTTTGTCAGCATTGTTTTGAACATTATTTTGTGAAGTCAAGGCATTGTTATTTATAAGTTCTTCAGGATAATCGCTATATTCATTTGGATTGGCATGATTATTTTCATTTATCTTTGCTTGATTGTTTTGTAGTTCTGTATTGATTTGTTGATTTTGCAACTTTTTCTTTTCTTCAATTTGCTTTAAATGCTCGGCTGTAATTTGCCCCTTATTGTCTAAGATTGAATTTTGCCTTTGAGATGCCGGCAAATTGGTAATATAAGTAGTTTTGGTCACAATGGGTTCATTGGCAATCGCCATGTTTTGAAGCTCTGCAAGAGTTTGATTGACAACAGGACTATTTTGAGCATTGTTCACAGGCAAGTTTTTGTTTTGCTTTGATAAAAGCATGGATATTTCATATCCCTCACCCATTTGACTTTCCATTTCCAAATTTACCTTTGACAGATTATTTTGCAAAGAATTGGTTTGCAAATTGACATTTGCGGAATTATTTAAAAGGTTGGCATTTGTGGCATTGACAGAACTGTTTATATGATTGGCATTTTTTATTTCAAGTTCATTTTCATAGTTTTCATACAAATTTCTTGAATTATTTTGCTGTTTTCCATCAATTTGTCCCAAATTTTGAGAATTGATATTTTGTTGCCCTACATTTTGAGAGTTGGCTTTTTGTTGCCCTACATTTTGTTGCCCTATATGTTGAGCGACTTTTTCATTTTGTTCAACCTTTTCTTCTGTAAAAAGAGGTGCCGGGCTTACTTCCATTCTGTTTCTGCCAAAAACATTGTGATTTTGTGTGGTTTGGGCATTAGCCATATTTGTATTATTTGTATCGGCCTTGCTCAAATGGTTTGTGCTTGGAGATTTTACTCTTTCCTTGGTCATTTGATCCACAACCAAGTTTGCCAAACCAATACCACCACTTTTGGCTATGCTTTTGCCAAGTTCTTGGTTATACATGGATTGCCAGTATTTTTCTTCCTTACTGCTAAGATAGGCATTTTCAGGCACAGAGGCACGCATTTCTTCCCACATTTTTTGAATAAAAATAGCTTCAAAACCTTCTGCCGCTTTACGGAGTTCCTGTTCTTTCTTGCCGTTGTTTTGCTCATTGGCACTTGCCATGGCTTGATGTTGATAGGAATTATAATTTCCTTGCACGGCCTCAGACATTGCCATACTTGTCATTAAACTAAGATTACTCATAATACCTCCAATTCAGCATATAATGAACCTGAAGCCTTTAGCGCTTTCAAGATACTAATTAAATCTCTGGGAGTTGCGCCTATTGAATTTAGTCCGTCAACCAATTCTTGTAGGGTTGCACCTTCTACCAAGTTCAAATTTCTAATTTCTTCTCTGGTTGTCACATCACTGACAGGTGAAGCAACTGTTGTGCCTTGAGAAAAAGCATTGGGTTGGGAAACTGCTGTACTTTCTTGAATTGTTACTTGTAAATTACCATGGGCAACGGCAACCCTTGCCAAGCGAACGTCCTTACCTATTACTATGGTTCCCGTTCTTTCATCAACCACAACTTTTGCCACGTTTTGTGGTGAAATATTAATATTTTCTATGGAAGCAATCAGCGGAACCAAATTTCCTTGGAATGAGGGTGGAACTTGTAATTTAATGGTTGAAGCGTCCAAGGCTCTGGCAAAATTTCCGCCCAAACTGGAGTTTAGGTTTTCAACTGTGGTTTGAGTTGTGGAAAAGTCATGCACATGCATATTGATATTTAATTCTTGCTGACTGTTGAATGAAAAGGGAACTTCTCTTTCAACTGTTCCACCGCTTGGAATTGTTCCCACTGTTGTGGCATTGTTTCTTACTCCGCCACCTGCTGCTCCTCCTGCTGAATAACCTCCCACAAGAAGCGGTCCTTGTGCAATGGCATAAACTTGACCGTCAATACCCGTTAATGGAGTTTGTAATAATACCCCACCGGCAATGCTGGTGGCTGAACCAATGCTTGAGACTGTCACATTTATGGCACTTCCGGCCTTGGCTGTTGCCGGCATATTGGCTGTAACCATTACAGATGCAACGTTTTTGGCTGTAATATCATTGGAATCGGCTGAAATGCCCATGCCTTCGAGCAGGTTTCCGAGGGTTGAGGAGGTAAAAGCGTCCCTTGAGTCGCCCGAACCATTTAGGCCTACCACCAGCCCATAGCCTGTGAGTTGGTTATCTCTAATCCCTGAAATGCTTGATATATCTTTTAATCTGACCGCATTGGCATCGGTAGGGGATATGATTACAAAACAGACAATCATTATAAGAAGTTTAGTCAAATTTATGACGTTTTGTCTAAAGGAATGGATTTTGCCATTACAAAAAAATGACTGGGATCTATAATGGTTTTCTGAACATAACTTATTGAAATTATTTCTGTTAAATTTATAATATTGCATATTTTTTTCCTTTTTTATATTGTTGCTATTAGATTTATGCTTTTAGTCTGCCAAATCCATGCCAAAGAAAAATTTGTTTGTTATTTTATATAGATATATATAAAAATATTGAAATTGATTATTAATTATTATTATTTTATAGCTGTTGTAATTACAAAGAATTATTTGTTTTTAGGTGTAACTAGCTATTAAATCCAGTCTTTTTATTGCTAGTGTAATTTTTATTTTTATGATAAATTTTTTTTTCTAAAATTTTGCTATATTTTAAATATGCTTTTTTATGGAAGCACTGATTAAATCAGTGCTTCCATAAAAAGAGCATTGACTAAGGTCAATGCTCCCAAAAATCAAAAGTAGGTGTAATTCATTTGCACCGTTAACCTATTGATTTTTGTGCCTTTTCGCAAGGCAGCTTTGCTGCCGTAAGCGACACAAACACCACAAAGAGGGGTTTGTTATCTCTTTAGGGAAACGCTGATTAAATCGAAAATTTAAATTTCCGTGAAAATTGCACAAGCGTTTTCTTACAAAATAGACATGAAATGGCTATTTTGCACGCCGAAATGAGAGCAAAAACCATGCTTTTTGCGTCCCGAAGGGCGAATGAAGGCAGTGTGCCTTTCTGATTAATTCCGTTTACGGAATTAATCAGTGCTTCCTTAGATTTATGGAAACGCGATTTAATCAGCGTTTCCTTAAATAAAAAAGCATATTTTTAGTATGCTAATAAGGTGTGTTTTTTAATTCTTGTATTGTTTTCTATAACTTGTTTTTGCTTGTCAAAACGAATAGTTATTAAATCGCTTATGCACTCTGTAAGGAGAAGCAAAAAGCGATTTAATGGAACGTAATCCCCCCGTCATATTGCCTACGCTTCGCTTGGCAATATGACACCCCCCTTACAATGCTCGCAAGCGAGCACAAGGGGAAAGGTAAAAAATTATTTTTTATTATTAATAAGGTAAAAAGCTTTAGATATATTTTACTCTTGTTTATTAACCCTTAAAATTTATAACAACTTGGTGAAAAAATGATAAAAAAACCCAAAAACCTCCCCAAGGCCTCAGTATCTTCCAATGCAGAATTTGTTTTGCAAAAACGTTATTATGTGAAAGATGAAAACGGAAGTCCAAAAGAAGATGCCACTGATATGTTTTGGCGTGTGGCTTCCAATATTGCCATTGCCGAAGATAAATATCCGACTTCCACTTATAATTCTTTGGAATTGGCTGAAAAATTTTATGATTTGATGACCAACTTTTATTTTCTTCCAAATTCTCCGACTTTAATGAATGCAGGTAGTTCCATTGGGCAATTATCGGCTTGTTTTGTGCTTCCTGTCGGTGATTCTATTGAAGAAATCTTTGACGCTGTCAAATATGCCGCCATGATTCATAAGTCCGGCGGAGGAACAGGATTTTCCTTTAGTCAAATTCGCCCCAAGGATTCAAGAGTTGGCACAACAGGCGGAGTTGCCTCCGGACCTCTATCTTTTCTCAGAATTTTTAACACAGCCACAGAGCAAATTAAACAAGGCGGCACCAGACGCGGTGCCAATATGGGGATTTTAAAGATAGATCACCCCGATATTTTAGAATTTATCAGGGCAAAAGAGCAAGAGGGAGAATTTAATAACTTTAATCTTTCCGTGGGCATTACCGAAAGCTTTATGGAAGCAGTTGAAAAAAATCAAGATTATCCATTGATTGATCCTGCAACCTTAAAAGAATGTGGCAAGCTGAATGCCAAAGAAATTTTTGATATTTTAGTGGAAAAAGCATGGCTTAGCGGAGATCCTGGCATTGTATTTTTAGACAGAATAAATAAGGATAATGCCACACCAAAGCAAGGTCTTATGGAGTCTACCAATCCTTGCGGTGAACAGCCACTCTTGCCCTTTGAAGCATGCAATTTAGGTTCAATCAATTTGTCAAAATTTGTTAAAGCCAATGTGCATTTGGTGGAAAATATTTGTGATTCCATAGATTGGGAACTTTTGAAGGAAGTTATTCATCTTTCTGTTCGATTCTTGGACAATGTTATTGATGTTTCCAAATTCCCCTTGGAAAAAATTACCCAAAATGTGCATAAAAACAGAAAAATAGGTCTTGGGATTATGGGTTTTGCAGATATGCTTTTCCTTCTTCAAGTTCCCTATGATTCAGAAAAAGCAAGGCAGATTGCTGAAAAAATTATGGAATTTATCCAAGAAGAGGGTAGAAATGCTTCCCATCAGTTGGCAGTTGAAAGGGGTGCTTTTCCTGCCTTTGAAGAATCAATTTATGCCCAAGGTAAAATTTTACGAAATGCCACCATTACCACCATTGCTCCCACAGGTACCCTTTCCATTTTGGCCGGATGTTCTTCGGGTATTGAGCCTGTCTTTGCCCTTGCTTTTGCCAGAAATGTGATGGATGGCGCGAAATTGATTGAAGTAAATCCTGTATTTGAAAGTATACTCAAAAATCATAAATTGCATACAGATGAACTTATGGATATTGTCTCAAATGTGGGTTCAATTTCCAATATTGACTTTGTGCCCGAACAATTTAGAGAAGTTTTTGTAACAGCCATGGACATTAGCCCTGAAGCTCATTTATTAATGCAATCTTCCTTTCAAAAATATACGGACAATGCTGTTTCAAAAACTGTAAACTTGCCAAATAATGCCACAATTTCAGATGTGGATCATATTTATCGCTTGGCATATACCACAGGTTGTAAGGGGGTAACCGTTTATCGTGACGGTTGCAAAGCCAGCCAAGTTTTAACCACAGGTGATGCAAAAAAATCACAAACAGAAAATGCTCATATAGATCATGCCTCAGTTGTAAGGCAAAGACCTGATATTGTTGAAGGCTTTACTCAAAAAGTTAAAACAGGACTTGGGGTTCTTTATCTGACTGTCAATGAAATTGATGGCAAACCCTTTGAAGTATTCACTACCATAGGCAAATCAGGGCGTTCAATTACAGCCAAGGCGGAAGCCATAGGTCGATTGGTTTCCCTTTGTTTTCGCTCAAACGTTCCTGTGCGTGATATTGTTCAACAATTAAAAGGCATAGGCGGAGAGCATCCCGTGTTTCAGAAAAAAGGGATTTTACTGTCAATTCCTGATGCCATTTCATGGGTTTTAGAAAATAGATACCTTAAAGAAGATGCCCCCGTGGTTATCAATACTCAAGATTTACATAATCCTACTTGTCCTGAATGTGGAACTGAAATGACCTTTCAAGAGGGGTGTCATATTTGCCCCAATTGTGCCTATAGCAAGTGCGGGTAATTATTTAAGGAAGCACTGATTAATTCTGTAAACGGAATTAATCAGAAAGGCACACTGCCTTCATTCGCCCTTCGGGACGCAAAAAGCATGGTTTTTGCTCTCATTTCGGCGTGCAAAATAGCCATTTCATGTCTATTTTGTAAGAAAACGCTTGTGCAATTTTCATGGAAATTTAAATTTTCGATTTAATCAGCGTTTTCTTAAGGAAGCACTGATTGTTTTACGGAATCAGTGCTTCCTTGAATTTGTTATCGAAAAAATTCGGGTGTTCCTTTTGATGGAATTTTAATTCTTAAAGGAGGATCAATCTATGAATGACTTCGTTCTTGCTGTTTTAGCAAATGTTGTCGCAGGGTTAATCCTTGCACACATTTTGAAATAAAAATCTAAATTGGCCGGGGCAATTAAAGAAGTCTGCCGCCATGAAACAGCAACTTCATGGCGGCGATTAAGATTTCTTTGATGTTCAGTAAACAATCAGACATCAAAGGGCTTACCCGATGGGGTGATAAGTGTTCATAGCACTTATTGCCCTTTTTTCTATTATAATTTTTTTTTGAAAAAAGTCAAGTTTCCAAAAATGGGTTTTTTTAACCTCAATTTTGTGGGATTTGGGGCAAAGCCCTTAAATTGGAATAACGTGTTTAGCCCTGTTCTTTGGCTTTGAAAAAGTTGACAACAGAATTTTATGGGCATAGAATAAAATTATATTTTTAGACGATAGTAATTTCAGATGAAATTACTATCGTCTACTGCGATAGCAGGAGACCACTGC
>CAYJGE010000094.1:9997-12299 GCA_964369835.1 uncultured Mailhella sp. | reverse complement strand
GGGAAACCTTATTTTTTTCAAAAAAATAGGGTTTCCCCTCCCAAGAAAATTAACCGATTTTGTCATATTGAAACCTCTGCACACTAAACTGTACAGAGGTTTCAATGTTTTATAATTATAAACTACCTGATGACGACATTATTTCAATATCGAGCATATTTTGATCGGAATCATCATTTCCTTGGCTTAAACTAACTCCGCTTTCGTGCTCATAAGTACCGGATTCATTTTCAGTCCAACCTTTACCAAGGGTAATAGTATTGGTATTACTGTCATAACTTAGGTTAATGTCAGAAAGTGAGGTTAAATCTGCCAGACTATTTCCTTCAGAGTCTGTTAATACATTGTTTAAGTCAAGTAATATCTCAGTTCCTGCTTTATCATCACCAAATTCATCATAAATAATAGTTTCACCATTATTATTTTCAAATCTGCTTTCTTGAATGTAAACAGTAGATCCGTCAGGTTTTGAGAAACATGTATAACCTTCAACATCTTGATCGGCAGATTGAGACCATTCGGAATCAGGATTGAATTCAAGGAAACCATTGGTATTGGTAATTCCAAGTTGACTTAGGGCATCTTCCACATTATCGGCTTCAAAGTCTTCACTAAGAATGACTATTTCGGTATTTATAATGCTTCCATTGGTTGGCAATTGATCCATAATAACAATATCAATACTATTCATTAAGTCGGTACCACCATCAATTACACTATCATCACTATCGGCATAGATTAAATCGCTGCCTGTGCCTCCATAGATTTGATCTGAACCTTCACCGCCTCTTAGAATGTCATCACCAGCTCCGCCATCAAGTAAATCATCACCTGTGCCACCGCGCAGACCATCATTACCGGAACCGCCATAGAGCTTATCATTACCCGATCCACCAAAAATAAGGTCTACTCCACCTTCACCATAAACAGTATCGTCTCCGCCGCCTGCATAGGCAATATCAACATAAGGTCTGCTCATGGCATTTATTTCGGCATTCATAGCACTGTTTTCATCTAAACCATTTTCGAGTATGCTTGAATCGTCACCTCTCATAAATGTTTCAAGTGATTCTTGAGCTTGAGCTGCTTGAGCTTCATTATGGTCTTGGGTGATATAATGACTTTCACCAAGGAAAATTGTATCATCACCACCTGCCAAGTAAACAGTATCATTACCATCGTCCACATCAACTATCAGTCCTTTGCCATCACCTGTTGTATCATATTCAACTGTAGCTCCGGCACCTATGTGATTAGAAGATGTTTGAACATTGTTATGGGTAAAGCCCGGCATATACATTACTGTATCATTCACGTCACCTTTTGAAATAATATCACCTTCTTCAGGTGGAATCACCTCATCACCGGGATCTTCGGCTGTTGCAGTAATGGTATGTGAGGCTTTATCGCCGTCCTTATCTTCAAAAGATAGTTTCACTTCACGGTTTTCACCGCCCAAGGTTGTGCTGACTGTCCATTCAGTCGATCCATCTTTATTGGTTAATATTGTATCACCAACCACAATGGTATGGGTTTTGGTAATCGGATCATAAGAATATGATTTAAAATGAATGGCAGAATTATCGGAAAATTGATTATAGTAAATATCATCATTAGGATCGGCATCTACCCAAGTACCCAGAACAGGATTATAAACAGCTCCATTCGGTACCCACTGATTTGTAGCCTCATTCCAAGTTGAGTTTGCGGGTTCCCAAGCCTGTGATTCTTCATTCCAAATAACACTGGCTTCGGTTGTTCCAGAAGAATAACCACCAAAATAAATACGGTGTTGTCCGTCGGCACCAAAGTTTACATCAATTGTTGCATTTGCAATATCACCATCCACTGTTGCAACTGATGTTGAAGGATCACCATCAGCATTGCTTGAGTCTGATTTACTGCTAATAATTGGTGCATCATCAGAGATATTCACATCAAGGGTTACTTCATGTTTATCACCATTGGCATCTTCCAAGGTTACTGTTATACCATCTGTTTTGGTTATAAAATCGTCTTTAGACCATGTTGATCTGTCAGGATTGGTTTGATCCACACCTTCTTTAAGGGTTACCTTCAGCTCAGTTGTACCATCAGGATTGGTCACAATTTCAACATCATAGGGAGAATTATCAGGCAAGTCAAAACCGGTAATGTCATAACCTTCAGGGGCAGACCAAGTATCAATTTCCAAGTTGGAATCAGCATCTGTTCCTATGGCCAAGCCTTCTTCATCAAGATCTATTACTGTATCCAGATTTTCAATTTCAATAGGAGTTTTTACAACTTCCAAGCTTTCAAA
>CAYJGE010000094.1:0-9897 GCA_964369835.1 uncultured Mailhella sp. | reverse complement strand
CATTATCGGGCGCAATTATCTTAATGGTTGTGGTGTCAAGGCTTGGGTCAACGGGAGGATCGACAGGTGGGTCTACAGGAGGATCAACAGGAGGTTTTGTTTCATCGGTAACGGTTACAGTCAAGGTGGCAGTATCAATATCACCATCGGAATCTTGAACCTTGTATTCAAATTCATACTCAGGCGCAGGATTATTTTGATAGACATTGTCAGCCGCTGTCACTGTATAAGAACCATCGGGATTAAAGGTAATTGTATCACCATTTGGTGAAGTCAAGGTTAGTCCACCTTGAGGAATATCAATAAATCCGTCACTATCGGCGTCAGCGGAACCATCGGGACTTGTCCAGCCAAGAGGTAATTTAATACCCACAAGAGCATCATTGCCTGTAGTCGAATTATCATCATTCCAACCATCTGCACCTGAAAGATCATTATCAAGCAGATTACCGCTAACAATATCACCCTCTTCAACGCTAAGGCTGTCATCATTGGCCTGTGGCGCATCGTCAGAGAATTGAATATTATTACCAATATCCATGGAAAGATCTTTACTGTCTGTATCACCGTCGGAATCTGTTACTGTCACTGTGGCATTTAGATTTATTTTACCTTCACCAAGTGCTTTAACATCCAGTTCTTTACCATTGTTATCAAGATGATCTATGCTTTGGTTTTCTTTTTGAGTTAAGGTCACATTACCATTAATATCAACCTTAATGTTAAATATTTCAACCCCATCTGCATAACCTGAAATTGAACCATCGGTATTTTCAAAAAGCTGGATTGGCTCACCTTTTGAAGTTAAACCCGAATCCATGCCATTTTCACCATTTAAACTTAGATTAAAGTTTGAGGCTATAATGGAACCTTCCCCATCACCGCCATAGCTTACGTTCACATCTTCAAATGCTTCTTTAAAAGGGCTTATTGTTGAGCTGGCCACATCATTGCCATTGACAGCATCTTTATCACTTGTTTCAAGTATAGAACTATCGGGAGCTTCAACTTTATTGGCATTGATTGATGGACCATCATCTTGGATGTCAACGCTTATGTTTATGGAATCTGAGCTTGCACCTGTTGCGGCTTCCTTGGCATCTTGAATTGTTACTTCAAAGTTTTCTACATTTTTTTCCACTTCATCATGGGAATTGGTATTGCCATGTTGATTGGCTGTATCTTGAACATACTCGAACTTTAATACATATTCGCCTGTTGTGGAATCATAAGAAATACTTGGATTTACATTTAAATCACCTTGGCTGCCTGAAATTATAAAATCTTCGCCGGCAGGAGGGGTCAATGTAAGCGTGCCATCGGCATTTTCGGTAACTGTAAAGACAGTATCGCCAACGGTAATTTTACCGCCATCCATGCTTTCTTTGGAAGTAAAGGTAATTTGTCCGCTATCGCTACTTGTGCCACCATTAGCAAGACCTGCATCGGAGGTTGATAATGTAGTGTCAGTTTTAACACCGTCATTTTCCAAAATTATAGGAACATCATTATCACCCGTAATGGTAACAGTAACTTGTTGTTCAGAATAGGCACCGTATTCATCCTTAACATAAACTGTAAAGGTTTCAGTCAATGTTTCAAGTGTGCCGTCCGGATTTACTCCAAGGCCTTGAATTCTTGGGTCATCATTATCGGCTGTATAGGTGTATTGTCCTGTTACAGGGTCGATTTCAAAAATTCCATAAGTACCTGTTTGGGAAGTTGATAGGCTATCGTCTGCACTTGTGGGGGCATCTAAGCCATAACTTAGCTCTGCGCCATTATCCACATCTTCCCCAAAAGCTTGTCCTGTTACCACAAGATCACCGTCAGAATTAACATTCAGGTCTTCAGTCAGGTTTAAGTTTGCATCACTTACCGATAAGGTTGGTCTATCATTTGTTCCCTCAATAACAATGGTTACAGTTGTGGTTGTGGGCGGATTTACTCCGTCATCAACAGTAACTTCAAAAGTTTCTTCAACAATTTCTCCCTCGGCCAATGAATTTGTATCTTCATTATCATTATCCAGATTATAGATAAAGTCGCCTGTTTCGGGGTCAACTTCTAAAGTTCCATAATTTCCGTTACCATCAACAACACCAAATGTTAAATCGTCAAGGTCGGCATCTTTTCCAACAAGTTTACCATTATCCGTGTCTTTTCCGCCAAAAAATGTATTTGGATCAAAGATTAATGTATTTGGATCGTCGCCAACGCCTGCTTCTTTTACTTGTAAAGATTCAATGAGAAAATCAGGATCTTCAAAATCAAATTCAGGTGGAGAATTTCCTATATCAGGCCTTGTGTTACCGGCACTTCCTCTTTCTTCATCCCTGTTTTCAATGTCTGGAAAATTATAAAGTAGGGCTTGTCCACCAAGGTGATCAATACCACCCATTAATTGATTTGTTACACCAAAACCACCAAATGAACCATCAACACTTAAAACAGGTACAGCCGCGTCGGCTGCAGGCATTAGATCTGTGGCATCCAGGGCAGCAAAAAATGTTTCCCCATCAATTATATCTTCACCAATTTGAAAGCTAGGCATATTATCAAGTGAAAAAATGTTATAAAAATCATTTAACACAATCTCTGTGCCATCACCAAAAGTAAATACTAAATTATCATTGTCTTGACTTAATGTAACATCAACAGTCGGAAAATCTAACTTAATAACATTGTTTTCTTCTGTTAAATTATATATAGATTTAAGTTCAAGATCAGGTTTATTCAAAGAAATAGCCATAATTTCTCCGTAACTACTGATAATTTGAATCGTTTTTTTGCACACTTTAAACAAAATAGTCTTAAAAACAGTTTTTCTTCAATTATCAATATGAATAAAATTTGATTATGAAAAAACTCATTGATAATTTTCTAATCAATCCTTTATTTGTTAAAAGACAAGTATAAAGATTTCTTGATTTTTATAATATACAGAATTTATAATTAATTCCGAAAAATAAAAATTAAAAATAATTAGAAAACTAAGAATAAATTAGACCTTAATTTTTTATGTAGATGAATATTAAGAATTTTAATATAATGATGCATGTGCCAACTATTGTAGTGGCGACATGATAAGGAGATGGCACCCTTGACTTTTTTCAAGTTGGGAAGTGCCAAGTGACACATTAGGACTTTGCTATAAATATAATAGGCTAAAGTTTTATGCCACACAGGGATATGCACTTATTTATCCAATAAGCACATATTGTTTTGCTAAATCAAAATAATTTTGATAATCAATCGTTCAAATTAAAAATAAATTATTTTATTTAGCATTCTCACTCATTAACCAAATGTGATGCTAAATCAATCCAAAATAACCAAAATAAACTGTCAAACATATTGCTAACTTGATAAGCAGATTTTTTAGATTATATAACTAATCTTTATCCACTATGTCTATAATATAAGTATTAAATTATTTTTTGTCAATAAAAAAAATAAAGGAAATGCTGATTAAATCACGTCAATCCGTTTTTGTATTTTTTGAGGAGGAAAACCACGTTTTTTTGAAAAAAACGAGTTTTTCCCCTTCAAACTCCCCCTTTCCTTAAAAAACAAATTTTTCTAACATATTGTTTTACATTTGTTTTTTGAAAAAGAACTTTTTAAATTTTTTTATTTTTGAAAGGAATTTTCACAAGCGGATTGACGTGCTGATTAAATCAAAATTTTAAATTTCTATGAAATTGCAGAAGCGTTTCCTTTTACGGAATTAATCAGTGCTTACTAAATAAAAGCTCTATATTTGCAGGCTTGGTTCTTTCCACATAATGGGGTTTGCAAAAGGTCCTGTAATTGTAGAAGATGTTTCTCCAACTTTGGCTAAAACCCCTTTTGTGAGTTCACGGGCAAACCAACAATCAAGCTGTGCATTTGTTTCAACAGGAAATTGAACTTTGTGGGGAGTATTAAAACGACGTGCATAGTGTATTGGATCGCCAAGCACAAAGATTGCGTCGGCTTGTAATTGTTTTTCAGCTTCTTCCATTAGGCGAGTTGCATAACCTTGGTTTTGATATTTAGGCAAGACAGCCATAGGCGCAAGTATATAACATTTCAAATGTGGTGCTTTATCTAAAACAAGAGGTGTATAGCAAGCATGCGCCACTCTTTCATAGATGATAGAGAAAGAGCCGTCTGTTATAAGATCATCAGCCAATTGTGCATAAAGCTTTGCGTGCCTTTCATCATAAGGTTTTCCCGCATTTAAGAAGGCTGTGTATTGAATTTCATAAGGTGTTTTCATTTTTTATCCTTAATTTGTAATACATAAAAAACATAATTGTATTCATTGTTAAACTCAGAATACATATTAATTTCTTCTTGAATAATATCAATAACTTTCAATGCTGTTTTATCAGCGGTATACTTTGCCTTCATTGTGTTGAGATTATTTTGAAGCGGAACATAATAATTGTCTGTCCATGCTTCTTTGGGTAAGGGGAAAAAGTCCATGAGATCATATCCTAAACTCTCAGCTTGAGCAATTTTATTTGCCACGCTATCCATTTGCGAATAATTTTCCGTCCAAAAATTGTTAACTTTTATTGATGGATTATCGCTTGTCCAAGATATTTCACTACAAATAATAAGTCCATCTTTTCTTAATAATCTTTTCCAATCTGAAAGTCCATTTGTAAATCCTGCAATATAGATTGAACCCTCTGCAAAAATATAATCAAAACTGTTATCTTCAAATGTCATTTCAAACATTGACATACAGATACCCATAACTCTGTCATTAAGCTTGAGCAGTTTTGCTTTTTCATTTAATTTATCAATAAAATCTTGACTGTTATCAATAGCTATAATTTCAGCATTCGGAATTTTATTTGCAACTAAAAATGTATGGGTACCAATACCGCAACCTATATCTAAAATTTTTACTTTGCGTGTGGTATCAATATGTTTGATAGCCGAAAGAGTTGATTCTTCACTTCCGGGTCCAAGCCTATTCATATTTTCAAAAGCTTCAAAAAAATATTTTTCCATGGTCTAGTACCTTTTTTTTTGTTTCTCACGTATGGCATTACGGCTATTCTTCATACCGCCGACTTCACTAAACATTCTATTTAGTTTAGCTTCTTCTCTTTCTTTTGAAGAAAGTCCATCATAAGAATTTTCATGTAATATTTTTAGATAGTTATCAAATCGTCTTTGACTGATTGTTCCGTTTTCAATTGCTTTTCTCACAGCACAATGTGGCTCTGAATTATGTGTACAATCTTTGAATTTGCAACTTTCTGCAATCTCTTCAATATCGGCGAATGAAGAGGATAAGTCTGCGCTGTCAATGCCGATTTCACGCATTCCTGCTGTATCAATAAGCACTCCGCCCGATTCAAGCAAGAAAATTTCTCGCCCTGTGGTGGTGTGTTTGCCCTTATCATTAAAACTGACTTCTTGTGTATTTATAGTATTATTTCCTAAAAGATTATTAATAAGAGTCGATTTTCCCACACCTGACGATCCGATAAAAGCGGCAGTAATTCCTTTTTTTATAAAAGGTGCAAATTTTGATTGTATATCATTGTCATACATGGAAAGTGTAATAATATCAGTATAAAGAGCAATACTTTCAACTTGCCGGATAAGTTCTTGAAGATTATCGCCTGCTAAATCTGACTTTGTCAAAACAATAATTGGTGTTGCTCCGCTATCCCAAGCTATTGAAATATATCGTTCTAATCTATTTAAATTGAAATTATTATTTAAAGACATGCACAAAAAAACAATATCAATATTTGTCGCAACTATTTGAGATTGATTACTTACACCTACAGCAGATCTTTGAAATATGCTTTTACGGGGAAGAATATGATGTATAATTGCCCTTTCTGTATCTTTATCGTTTTGCACCATAATATAATCGCCTACAGCAGGATAATCATTAAGTTTATTTGCTTCAAAGCTGAATTTTCCTGAAATTTCTGCAAGCATTTCGCCTTGCTCACAAGCGACTCTGTAAACTCCCTTGTACTGAGCAACAATTCTTGCTAATTCTAAATTTGGAAATTGACTTGCAAGAGCAAGAAATCTCTCATTTATTCCATATTTTTCTAAATAATGCATAAAAAACCTTTTTAAGTAGTAGAACTCGAATGAGTAATTATTATATTTATGGATCTAAATCAAGAGATTTTTAGGGCATTTTTGGAAAAAAATTGTCCTGAAATACCCTAAACACTTCATTGGAGCATAGCGACATTGAAGTGCAAAAAGCAAGAATAGAAGCGGCTTTGCCACTTCGTTAAATGATTGCTTTTTGAAAGTTCTATAGGGTAGAGTTCTCAATTTTTATTGAAACTGCTCTAGTGGGGTGAAATAACTGGAATTTGGATAACTTTTTTGAGGAGGGAAAACCCACTACTGTTCTCCCTCAAACTCACCCTTTCCTGAAAAAATAAATTTTATAAATTGATCGCAGATTTATGCTTATTTTTTAGAAAACTATAATGTAACAATAAATAAAATTATGTCAAATTATCTTAAAATCAGTAGCTGTGAAATTATAAAAAAGGTGGATAAATTATAGTCTTATCCACCTTGAAATTTTATTTATTTTTTTCTTGTTTATATTTTTCCAGTTTAGCTTTAATATCTTCCCATTCATCAATACTAAGATAACCGTCTTTATTGCTATCTCCTCTTTTAAAAATACGATTTGCTCTTTTAGCTTGAAGTTCTTCAAATTCTTCTTGACTTATTTTGTTGTCTTTATTGGTATCCAGTTTTTCAAAAACGGTTGGTTCATTTGCAAAAGCAGTTTGTGTGCTGAAAATTAAAGACAATGCCAATAAAATAAAATGATTTTTCATAAAATATCTCCATAAAATAAAAATTGAAAATGTAACATAAATAAATGCTGTGAAGAGAATATAAAATATCTCAATATTAAAGTCGTCGGTTAAACTGTAATAAAATTGTGGTAAAATTGTGGCAAGTTTTTATGTTGACAAAAATTATCAAAATAAGTTAAAAATATTACAAACTAAACATGGTTTTACAAGTAACTATAAGAAAATATTAATTAAAAATACAAGATGGCAAATTCATTCAAATGCAGTTTTATTTTTCTAAAATAATATTAAAGGCTATCTTTAATCAATAAGAGACCCATGTGATTCCGGATTGAGGGGGGAAACCCCATTTTTTTGAACCAGTCCATGACGCTTAGTCTCACTTTGTTCGACATAAGCCGGGTGAGTTTTCCCCCTCAAACGTAAGCAATCGCTTCCCCCCCTTCCTGAAAAAACATTTTTTCAAATAACAATATAACTATTTTGATTTATTAATGTTTTATTTAATGTCTAAAATCAAAAATCATGCCATAATTATGTTTTTTTAAACCGGAATGGCGTGATAAGAGACCTCTGCATAATTATTTTTTTATGAAAAATCATTGCTAATTTCAAAGTTTTTTATTTTTTGAAATTTAGTTTGCAGAGGTAAAAAGCACACAAATCAATCAGTTACGCAAAAAATACGATTTTTGCTATTCTTGATTTGTGATCGAATTTGCCTTACAAATTCTCCATGAGAGCTTGCACAATGAATTGTGTAGAGCTTTCAATAAAGGTTTTTACTATGAAAAAAATATATATTGCAGATGATGAAAAAAATATACGAGATATTATCAGCTCGTTTTTGGCTAATGATGGCTATATTGTTAAAAATTTTGAAACAGGCGATGATTTATTAAAAGCTTTTGAAAAAGAAGCTTCCGATATGGTTATTCTTGATGTTATAATGCCTGGCACCGATGGCATCAGTCTTTGCAATGCTATCAGAAAAAAATCTAATGTTCCTATTGTGTTAGTTTCAGCAAAAGACAGTGAACTTGATAGAATTACAGGGATTACAATGGGGGGAGATGATTATCTTGTCAAACCTTTTTCTCCTTTGGAGCTTGTTGCAAGAGTGAAATCTATTTTTCGTAGAATACAGCTTGATAGCACAAAAGAAGAGAAAAATATAAGTTTTGGAAATATCAGTCTTAATCTTGCCATACGCACTTGTACTGTAAATGAAGCTATTCTTGATCTTACACCTACAGAATTTTCACTTTTGGTATACATGTTTAAGCATAGGGATAGGGCTATTTCCAGGGAGGAACTACTTGAAAAGGTGTGGAATTTAAATGCAGATGTTTGTACAAGGGCGACTGATGACGTTTTGAAAAGACTCAGAAAAAAAATTTCCATCTCAAATGTTAAAATTTCTTCTGTTTGGGGTTTTGGTTTTAAGCTTGAAATAGCATAGGTATTGCATGTATTCTTTAAAACAAAAAATTTCGCGTCCTTATATTTTTCTCATCATAGCTATTCCTTTTATGATTATATTGTTTTTTAATATTACAATTTTTTATTTTTCAAATATACAAGCAAAAAATGATTTAAATGCTATTTTTAAAAGGCTTACCATTAGTTTAGAGTTTTCAAAAAATAAAAACATAAATCCTATTTTAGCACTTTTAAGAGCTGAAAGACTTTCTGAGTCAACAAAATTAATTATGTATAATGCAAAAGGTGATATTATAGATTTTGATTTTATTAAAAATCTTTCAGATAAAAAAATTATACAACAAATATTGAATGCAATTAACCCAAAGATGCATGAAAAAATGTTTGATGAAAAATTTGTACGTTTGACATATGATGTAGCCAA
Organism: uncultured Mailhella sp.; assembly: GCA_964369835.1. Classification (GTDB taxonomy): domain Bacteria; phylum Desulfobacterota; class Desulfovibrionia; order Desulfovibrionales; family Desulfovibrionaceae; genus Taurinivorans. The sequence continues at coordinate 1,212 of CAYJGE010000094.1, read as the reverse complement.
GGAAAAAAAACAAGGAAAAATAGATTCATTTTTTTATTCAAATACAATATACTATATACTGAAAATTGAAATTGAATCAGAAGGTAAACCCATAACTGCCATTTACATTTCAAAGGGAAATTTATCTGATGATTTTGTTTTATTTATAAACAAAATACTTGTTGCATCATCTTTTTTTGCAATATTTCTTTTTATTTTTATATCTCGTAAAATAACAAATTTATTGATAAAGCCTATAGGATATATTATAAATACCGTTGCCAATGCAAAATCAGATAGCCCAATTGCATTAAAAGATAATTCTAATATATTAGAATTACATATATTATCACAGGAAATTAATGCCATGAGTGAAAAAATTTATGATTATAATCAATCACAAATGATTTTTTTCCAAAATGCTTCTCACGAACTTAGAACACCGCTGATGAGTATACAAGGCTATGCGGAAGGGATAGAACAAGGAATTTTTCCAAATACAGTTCAAACAGCACAAATTATAGTGGCCGAAACAAAACGCCTGTCTCATTTAGTTGAAAAACTTTTAACTCTTTCTCGCATAGAAAATATTGTTGCTACCGAACATTTTAAAGTTGTCACATTGAGTGAAATTCTAGACGAGTATTTGCAAAGTATTAATGCTTATGCCATAAAAAATGAAAAAGAAGTTATATTACAGATACTTTCTGATTGTAATGTTTTAATCAGTGAAGAGCTTATGTATCAAGCTTTTATAAATATAATTTCAAATTGTATAAGGTATGCCGAAAAATATGTTATAATTAAATTGTATAAGGAAAATGAAAAAGCAATTATTGAAATAAGCGATGATGGTAAAGGTATAAGCCAAGAAGACCTGCCACATATTTTTAATAAATTCTACAAAGGAGAAAGTGGACATTTTGGACTCGGACTTTCCATAACTAAATCAGCTGTAGAAAATATGAAAGGGACAATTTCTGTAAAGAATGGAGCACAAGGTGCTGTCTTTACGTTGTCATTTTTACAGACTGAATTTGAACGGTAGGGGAAAACTCTCGTGATTCCGGATTGAGGGGGAAACCCCATTTTTTTGAACCAGTCCATGACGCTTAGTCTCACTTTGTTCGACATAAGCCGGGTGAGTTTTCCCCCTCAAACGTAAGCAATCGCTTCTCCCCCCCTTCCTGAAAAAACATTTTTTCAGATAACAATATAACTATTTTGATTTAT
>CAYJGE010000093.1:0-12333 GCA_964369835.1 uncultured Mailhella sp. | reverse complement strand
AAATTAAAATTTGAACATCAGATATTTTGCTTATTAATCAGTGCTTCCTTAAAAAACATTTTTTCAGTCAATAATATAACTATTTTGATTTATTAATATTTTATTTAATATCTAAAATCAAAAATTATGCCGTAATTATAGTTTTTGAAAACCGGAATGGCGTGGATTAATGGTGACGTAAAGGCAGTTTGTAGGGCAATTTCAAAAATAAATTGTCCTAATTATTTTTATTTTTATTAATATTTTGCTTTTAATATTTATAAGACTGTGTTAAAAATATTTTTATGAAAAGATATAGTGAAGATTTAAAATTAAGCATAGTCAAGGCAGTGGTAACTAAGCGTATTAGTAAGGAAACACTAACTTAATCAGTGTTTCCTTGAAAATATTTATCAATAATTATTTACGAAGATTATTAAGAGAGATTACTTTATCACTAATTTGTTCTGAGATACTTTTTAGATGAATAATCATTTTATCAATATTATTTTGAATATCTTCATTGAGGGAGCTTGAAAGACTAATGGCATATTTTGGTATTTTTTCCCCGGCAAATATAGGTACTGCAACACCAAATAAGCCAAGAACCAATTCTCCATCCATAACGGAATAACCATTTTTACGTATTTGAGCCAATTCTTTATATAGTTTTTCCTTTGAGCTAGTTGTTTTTTTTGTAAAACTTACTAAAGGTGTTTTTCTGATATATTCATCAAGTTCTTCTTCAGGTAAATAAGCCAAAATGGATTTTCCAAGGGCAGAGCAATATGCCGGAATGGTTTCACCAACAACAAAAATGCTTATGAGTTGCGGTCTTTTTTGTGCCAAATAAAGAATATCTTTACCGTTCCAAAAACCTATACTTCCATTATGAGGTGTTATTTCTGCCAATTGATCAAGGTAAGGCAATGCAATATTTCTCATCTCCATTTGAGGTACAATACCGGATGCCATCTTCATAAGTTTATCTGTTAAAAAATAAGCATCATTATCATCTTGTGACAAATAACCTCTTTTTTTATAAGTGGTTAAATATCTATATAGCGTACTGATATTCATACCCAAAGATTTAGAAAGTTGAGTTAAGTTTGTAGTTTTATTTTCTGCTATATATTCAAGTACAATGAGCCCTTTTTCAAGGGTGTGCGTTCCTGAGTTGGTTTTAGCCATATGATTACCTCATTCATAATCTTATCGGTATAGTAATTTAGTAAAAAATTACTATACCGATATAAAACTTAACACATTATGAGGAAATTTGCAACGATATTTGATTGTTGCAAAAAAAGCAAGGCAACTATTTGTTATAATAGTATAATATCAATATAAAATTTAGTTTGACAATATTTATTTAATTATTTTACAGGAAGAGAAATTGCTGTTTTAAACATCATATCAATATTTTCAGGGGGAACATCAGATTGTATATTATGAACAGAGCTTAAAATATATCCACCACTGATAGCTAAATCATTGACACGTTTTATGACTTCGTTTCTAACATCTTCTGTTGTTCCTCGAGAAAGAACTTCTAAAGTATCTATTCCACCATAAAAAGTAATGTTTTTGCCATAACGTTTTTTTAACTCTTTTGAATCCATTCCGGCAGCTGTCACTTGAACAGGGTTTAATACACTTACGCCACAGTCAATAAGTTCATCGATTAATGGTTCAATGGCGCCGCAACTGTGAAAATAAATTTTTGCTTTTGTAAACTGTTTTGCATATTCTATGAGTTCAACATGATAAGGTTTTATCATTTCAATATACATTTCTTTGGAAATAAGTAAAGAACTTTGAGACGCAAGATCGTCTCCAATTTGGTAAATATCCAAGTATTCGCCAACCTCTGTCAAATAGTTTTTCATATTTTTTTTGCGAATATCTGTAACTTTTCTCATGAGATGATGAGCAAAATCTTGATTTATAGCAAGGTCTATAAAATATTCCGATAGCCCTCTCAAATACCAAGATTGCTCAAACAGACTGCAAGCATTGCCCATTTGTCCGACAATGGCATATTTTTGTTCGTCATACAGTATTTTTGCTTTTTCCCTAAGACCTGCACAAGGATATACTTCTTCAGGATTTTCAGGCCACTCAAAACTATCAAGCTCAGCAATGGAAGTTGCAAATTGCAAAGGAGAATTGACAATATTAGCATAATCACCAACAACTTGACGTTCTACCATCCATTCATCAAGAAAATGATTGTTTTCTAAATTTGCTTTAATTCCTCTTTTGAGTAAGGTTGCGTCAGCATTGCAATAGGGTTGAATATGTCTAAGATCAATATCATATTTTAATAATATTTCTTCATCAACATCAACTGTCTGCCAACGCTCTGATTTTATTTTTGTTTCTGATGTAATACCATAAATTTTTTTATACCTTTCATAAGCATTAATGGTCATTGTTGTGTCCATGCCGCTTAAATCAATGGCAACCCTATCTGTTTTTTCATGGGCAAGAGTTGCCAAAACTCGTTCACGATTTGTCATTATTTATTCTCCCAAATGAGTATGTGTTTATATATATTTAGTGCATAAATATATATAATAGACTGTTTATAATTTATATTTTTTCACTTAGAGGACTTCCATAAATGATTAAGGACGCACTGATTAATTTTCTTGGTGGAAATTTTTAAAAAAGCTTTTCTCCCACACCATATTTTGAAAATTTTTAATACTAACAATGGTTATTATCTTATTCTTTTAAAAAAAATGAGTTGAAACTAAAAAAATAAATTTTAATTTTTTTTTATAGCGATTTAATCAGCATTTCCTTAAGTTAACCATTTTGGGGAAAAGATTTTAAAACCTTTTCCCCAAAAGAAAAATTAATGCTTCCTAAAGTTATATCATATGATATTTACTAAAAATTCCTATTTAGGTTCACGAGCATTTTCAACGGCAGTCAGTAGTTCGGCAGGAACACCATCAAGGAATTTAATACCTGCATCGTGATATAATTTAAGCCAACGTTCTGTTTCTTCAGCAGAGAATTTTGCCTTGCTTGAACCTTTTGGATCTGTTCCCCAAGCTTCTATGAGTTTAATTTCATCTTCATCAAGATATTTAGATGTATTGACAGATTCAATGCCAATTGTGAAAATTGTTTTTGCATCCTCATCTAAACTATTCCACCAATCTGCGTTAACTACCAAACACATGGGAGCGGCTACCAAGGTAATCGGAACAAGATTTGGACTGTAGCGAGCCAAATTATAATAAGAATGAGCTTGGATTTCGCTTATTAATCCATCAATCATATTGGTTTGTAAACTGGAAACAACTTCTGTATAAGGAAGAGCAACAGGAGTAGCACCAAGAGCTTCTAAAGCAGGAATATAGCCTGTGGCACCATTATAACGAATCCTCATACCTTTTACATCTTCAATGGAATTTACAGGATTTTTGGTGAAAAGCATAAAACTTCCCAAGTTTCCAACCCATTTTATTATCTTAATATTTTGTTTTTCTTCCAATTCTTTAATCATGGCTTGCCATTCAGGACTTTCCATGGTTCGCTCAAAGTGGTCAAAATCTTTGAATAAACCGGGAGCAGAAGCAATTCTCCAGTTTTTATTAAATTGTTCTAAAAATGCCGGAGATGAATTTGTCATTTGCATGGCACCTGTAGCAACAGCTGTTAATGTTTCAGATGGTGATTTATAAAGGTTACCCACATATTTAAGGTTATATTTACCTTTAATTTCAGGTAAATCCATATAGTATTTCATAACGGCTAAAAATGGATAAACACCTTTATGTTCATTACCGACATTTAGAATTTTAAATTGATCAAGGTAAGCAACTTTAACATCTTCAGCAGCTTGCAAAGGTGAACTTAAAGACATACTCATTAAAAGACCAATAATTGTACTTTTTAAAATGTTTGTAAACTTCATAAAAAACTCCTATTTTTATTTTTATTGTATTTCTTGAACAGTCATATATATTTTTTTCACACGTTCATCTATTATCCAATGGAAATAATGATCTTTTGGTAAAAGAATACTGTCACCTGCAACAAGTATTTTTTCTTCCTCATTATCTTTATTCATAACCCTGACAGATCCTTCTGTGATGAAGCAAATTTCATTGACAGGAAATTTAGGTATTAAAATTTCACCTGCAAAACATTCCCAATAGCCTGCAATTACTTTGCCTTTCTCAATATCTCTTGCATACATATTGAAAAGCACATCTTTAGCACCACCATCATCACGTATTCTGTGTACGCCTTCACTTTTATCGGGTGGTATTAAAAACATGGGTTTTTCATATTCCATAATCTCTCCTTTAGGAAGCTTGGCAAATAACATTTTTTTTAGGACATTTTGCTCTAAAAAATTGAACCAAGTCGGTTAAATGATTTAAGTCATATTTTTGAATACCCTTAAGTGGGTACTCCATGCCTATTTGAGCATATTTTGTTGCACCAAATTCATGATATTGTAAAAGCTCTATACTTTTAATCCCATCAAGCTGATTTAAAATTGTTGCCATTTGAGCAAGTTCTTCTTTACTGTCATTAATTGTTGGAATAACGGGTATTCTGATGTTTACATTAGAATGTTCTTTTTGAGTTTTAGTAATATTTTCAATAATAAGTGCATTATCAACACCTGTAATTTGTTTATGTTTTACGGGGTTTGCATGTTTTAGATCAATAATCAGATGATCAACATATTTGATTATTTCAGAAAAATTTTCATAAGTTGTGAATGCACTTGTTTCAATGGCAGTATGTATTCCTTTTTTTTTGGCTTCTGAAAGAAGTGAAATTGCAAAATTCTTTTGCATTGTAACTTCACCACCTGACAAAGTCATTCCACCACCTGAGTTATAATAACAAGTCATATCTTGTAAAACTTCTTCTATAACATCTTCGTTGGAAATAATCTTTCCGCAATAATGAATTGCTCTACCTGGGCAAACTTGCACACATTTTCCACACATAATACAATTTTTTCTCTGTAAAACTATATGATTATCATTCTCAGAAATCACATTGTTTTCACAAACATCAATACATTTTTTACAAAGAATACATTTATTAATAGAGTATGAAATTTCAGGTTTTTGTTTTTGACTATCAGGGTTTGAGCACCACAAACACTTTAAAGGACAGCCTTTAAAAAAGACAGTAGTACGAATGCCAGGACCGTCATGCATACAAAAATGTTGAATATTTATAATTTCACCATAAATCATAATACATACTTCTTTTTGTCACTCCTGTTCAACCCATAAAGAAATATCTATAAAACTATATTTAATAAATTTTTCTTTTTCATAATTTTTGTAATTATGCTTAATGAGGTTTTAAGACAGTTGAACAGGAATGAATGTATATTTGCCAAAAAGGAGAAGATATAACAAATATACTATAATTTTTATAAATTGTGAACTGTTCGAGAAATTATATCTTCTTGAATTTCAGGACTCAAATCCACAAAATACGCACTATAACCTGCAACTCTAATCATAAGAGTTTTATAATCTTGAGGTTTTTCTTGGGCACAACGTAAAATTTCATGACCGATTACATTGAATTGAACATGATAAATATCATTATCAAGAAAAGTTTTTAAGAATGCAGAAAGTCTATGTCGCCCTTCCATGCCTGCAACTGTAGAGGGTGCAAACTTCATATTTAACAAAGTTCCTCCGTCTATTATTGTATGAGGTAAATAGGAAAGAGATTTTAAAACAGCCATTGGCCCTTTCACATCTACGCCTTGACAAGGTGAACAACCGTCAGCTAAAGGCGTAAATGCTTTTCTGCCTGAAGGAAGAGCTGAAATACTCATACCTTGTGGCACATTTGAAGATACAGGGTACAAAGCAGGAAACTTTTCATTACCCAAAAATCCTTTGTAACTACGACATAAGTCAGAAAGATAAGTCGAAACTTCTGTTTGAATTAAATCTGCATACGGGTCGTCATTTCCCCATTTGGGAGCTTGTTCAACCAACATGGTATGAATAAACTCATAACCGACAAAATCAGCTTCAATTGCCTTAATAAGTTCTTCCATTCTGATTTTCTTGTCATCATAAACAAGTTTTTTTACAGCCGCCAAGGAATCGGTAATATCGCCAATCCCATTACCATTCATGCCGGGGCCAACATTATATCTTGCTCCTCCTGCTGTAAGGTCTTTTTTGTTTTCGATACAATCCAAAGTAAACATGGAGGCAACAGGACAAGGTAAGTATTTATTATGTAAAATTTCCAAAAGATTTTGAATAACATTAAAGTGTTCAATCATGTAATCAAGCTGAGTATATACAGCCTGCATAAAGTCATCATAGTTTTTAAAATCCCTCGGATCTCCTGTTTTTGCTCCCAGTTGTTTACCGGTTTTCAGATGTATACCATCAGATAGGGCATATTCAACAACAGCTCCAAGATTAAAATGTCCTGTGGAACTCCATTGATAGGTTGCTCCGGGAACTTGAGCCTGAACACAACCCATGGCAACCCAATCTTTAGCTGCTTGTGCCGGTATACCTTTTGTCATTATGGTTTGGATGCCGACACTATCAGAATGAATTGCCGGAAAACCTGTACCTGTTTGAACACATTCAGCAATTTTTAAGAAGAAATCTTCATGATTACGTTTACTTAAACGAACAGACATGGAAGGATCAACCATTTTAAGACAAATTGTTGCTTCTAGCATAAGGTAACTAAGTTCATTTGTGGCATCTGTGCCATTTACTTTTGTTCCACCAAGGCAAATATTATGATAACTGCAAAGCCCTGCTTCATGTTCTGTTATGGCAGATGAGAAAAATAAATTATTTTCGCCTGATTTTACCCAAAAAGCACCTAAAATTTCAAGAGCACGTGAGTTATCAATTATTTTTTCTTCAATATCTTTCTTATAAAAAGGGTATAGATATTGATCTAATCTTCCAAGGGAATAGCCATTTGCCGCACCTTCAATATTAAGAAGTACAAGTGTGAAATATGTGAGCTGTACTGCTTCAAGAAAAGTTTGAGGCGGTTTGTGGGCTATGTTATGACAACAATCACCCATAAGTTTTAATTCAGCCTTACGTGCAGAATTATTTTCTTTTTCACTTTCATTATAACACGCATCACCATAACGTGAAAATAAAATATACATTGCTTCACAGCAAATAAGAATAGAATCAAGAAAATCCTTTTTTTCATAATCATGGGTATTTCTGGCCAAATCCAATTCCTTTAAACCATCTTCCGCCATTTTACGAAGTCCATCAACACCTTTTTCAAAAAGAAATGGGTACGCGGGAACAAAATCACCGGGAGTACACATATATTTTATACCCGGGTCAACAATACCTCCAACTTCAACTATTTCCTTTGTTGCTTTTGGTAATTGTTTGAAAAAGTATGAAGCCAAGGAACGATCTTTCCAATAGGGATGAATATATTCACGGTACAAGGTTTTTTGTTCTTCTGTAATGAGAAAAGGATCAAGTTCACGTGTTGATACTGTATCCAGCTCATCAATAAGATCCGCGGACAGTTCAGGTGCTATACATGTACTTCTTGGAACTGCACCGGCATTACCAACAATTAATTCATTGGGGAAAACAGTAATTGTTTTTGTTTCGCAGTGACGTTTAATTGCTTTTGCACGACGAACAACCAATGGTTCACCTTCTGATTCTAAAAAAACATCAGTGCGAACTTTTGCTGACTCAAGGCATATGGAAGGTAAAAATTCAAAAAAAGCATTTTTTAGCAAATAAATGCGATCGGGCATTTTTGCATCCATGGTTGTATTTTTCATAAAAATTCTCCAATAAAATCCGGTTGAGTAAAAATCATTGCTCACGATATATTGTTATAATTATTTGTATTTATAAAAAAATAATAATCTGATAAGAAATTATTTTTCATAAGCATGTTTTCAATATATAAAAACATAAAATTTTTGTCAAGTTAATATTTAAAAATTTAATACAGTTAAATTAGTTAATTATCTTTATATTTTTATTTAATGAAAATATTTAATTTCATTAAATAAAAATAATATTGAAAAAAATAAAATTAATTTTATCAGCATTTTTATAATAGCTTAAAATATATGAATATTTATATAGTTATAAAAATATATTTTACAAAAAATAAAATTAAATTTTCATTAAATAAAAGTAGCAACAAAAAAAATAAAATATAAATCTTGTTTTTAAATCTGATATTATTATATCAATTATTTATTAAAAATATAAGAAATCATTAAATTATCACAGTCAATATAGTAATTTCATCGATGCAAGGGCTTAGTCTGCCCTGAAAATTTTTATAGACGATTCTGTAAATCCTTATGTCAAAAATTTCAACCAAACAAATGAGCACACTTCACAAATAAAAAATTTAAATATTATTTATATAAGAAAAAAAATTAATCTCATATATTATGTGTAGCTGTTTGGACGCTTACTTTTCTTCAACAGATTAAAAAAAACCACCCCGTCAGTTTTGCCGACGAGGTGGTTTCTTATGAGTTAAAAAATAAATTATTCAGTATTTTAACATTCTTAGTTGTTTTCAAGCAGGGTTTTGTTGACAAGTACTGTCAGCTCATCTGTCATACTGTCTCCATCATGGTCATACTTGAACTCTGTGTAATTCGTGCCGTTAACGTCGTCACCGGTTTTGCCCTGTGCCCATTCTTTTACATCACCGTTCACGACGCCCAATTCCATCAAAATCTCAGCAGAGCTCTTGCCGTCAATATCTCCGCCAATGATGACTTCCATGCCTTGGATATTACCGTCAGCGTCTTTGAGCTGTTCCTTCACTTCATCAAGTTTAGCGACGTTCACCAGTAATACATCCATGTCGCCTTCACCGCCGTCCACAAAGACATTATCAAAATCAATATTGGCATTGGTGAGCTTCATGAAATCATCACCCGTGCCCCCCAAGATTTGGTTGCCCATGCCATCTTCACTCGCGCCGCTGAACGAGCCTTCGATCCAAATAAAGTCGTCGTCAGCGCCCAAGTCAATAATATTCTGACCGCCGTTGCTGCTCGTCATGGCAAAACCGGCACCCTCAACAATGACCTCGTCGTTGTCCCGCCCCATGAAGATTTCGTTTTTGCCGCCGTCAATGGCGCGGAAATCGGCACCTGTCGTGTTTGTGACAAAGCTGTCCTCGCCCTTACCCATACGAACTTCGTTCTCGCCGCCCACTGCGTTCATGGCATGTTTCACGTCCGTCATAGACATATAGTCGGCACCATTGCCGGTGTTAATTTCCGTGATTGCACCACCGCGACTGTCCATAATTATGGAGTTTGCCTCACCGGACGCATTCGTAAGACTGAGGAAGTCATCGCCGGCATCTAAGTTCAGAATGTCACCGGACTCCATGGACATAGTGCCGGTGGCGGCGTATGCGATGACGTCGTTACCTGTAGTGCTTTTGATTGTATCAAAGTCGGTAACGGTCTTGCCAGTATCACCCAAATACTCTGCACTGTCATCTTGCACAGTGATATACACGTCCTCACCATTCACTTTTTTCGAGTATTCTGTATAAGTTTTACCGTCAGTACCAGTATAAGTTTTACTGCCAACATCTGTATTCCACTCCGCAGACAAAACAAACTTGCCACCGATCTTGGTAATACCAAGCGCCGCGAGCATCTCGTCCTGTGTGTCATAGTCGTCGCCAGTCCAACCTTTCGCGCCCTCGCCGTAGACAGTGAGCTCGACGCCTTTAACGGATGTGCCTATGACAGCATTCACATCATCAAAATCCACACTGTCAGCCAAGTGCAGTATATCCAGACCATCGCCACCCTGGATGGTGGCGGTGAAGGTGTTCTCATGGAAATTGGAATTTTGCAAGCGTATGAGATCCGCGCCCTTACCGGTGTTGATGGTGTTTGTGCCATCGCCCGTGAGATCTCCATCGATGAGCACAGTGTCCGCGCCGTCGCCGGTGCTGATTGTGTTTGTGCCACCTTTTTCCGCGTACATGGCTGAGTAGCCTTCACCTGCTTTCAACGTGACTTTATCTGCGCCGTCGCCGGTGTTGATTGTGTTTGTGCCGCCATTTTCCGCGTACATGGCGTTACTGCCTGCGTCCAAAATAACGCTGTCATCACCCTCATCGGTGTTGATGGTGTTTTTGCCCTTCTCGGAGTCCTTGGAGGCCGCCATGGCTTCACCCTTTGCTGTCAACGTGACTGTATCATCACCCTCACCGGTGTCGATGGTGTTCGTGTTGCCCTTGGCGTACATGGCTTCAGCGTCTTCGCTCTTGACCTTGACGTTGTCATTACCGTCGCCGAGATTCATTTCACTGCCGCCCTGCATAGCGCTTTCGCCACCGCCCGTCACTTCAACAATTTCATTATCATTATTGTCGATGACATCCAGACTAACGCCGTTCATACCGTCATATTGGTATTGGGCATAATCAACAAAGGGTTTAAAGGTTATGGTGCTGCCATTGTCGAATGCTACCGTAACACTGTCTCCCTGCGCGCCCGTAAACAGGCGGTATTGGTGTATGTCGTAACCATCGTTTGCGTTGGGGGTAAGTGTGAGGTAGACCTCTGTACCGCCTTGCACAGTTGCCACCCATACACCATTGGAATCCTCTGTCCATATCAGTATCACTTCATTGCCGTTTTCGTCTTGCACGGTAAGCTCAGAGTTAACGGCAGGCGCTCCTGCTATGTTATCGACGACAACGTGCCCGATGGAGTGGAAAACAGTGTCGCCATCACTTGCGTTCACATAGGGATTGTAGTCAGGGTCGCTTTTATATGCACTAATGTCACTACCTTCCGACGTCAAAACGACTCTGCTCATCTCATCGGCGACAATCGCAGTCGGTGTAGGTGTAGGAGTTGGTGTAGGAGTTGGTGTAGGTGTAGGAGTTGGTGTAGGTGTAGGAGTTGGTGCAGGTGCAGGTGTAGATTCAGGTGCAGGTGCTGGTACAGATGCAGGTGCAGGTGCATTCAACCCCTCCCCGGGCGTACCATTATCAATGCCCCTGCCCACAGGGTTGAAGAAACGGGTGAATGCGTCGGTTCCGCTCTCATTTGATTGCAAGGGCTGGTTGTTATGTGACAGCAGTGTCATGGTTATGAAATTCACCGTCACGCCGGTGCCCATGAGGCTATCGGAACTTCCCTCATCGCCCGCAGCAGGCAAGAGATCGCTCGCGTCCAGCATGGCAAAAAAGGCCGCGCCTTCGAAAATATTGTTGCCTACCACAAAGTCAGGTACCGTCCCCGCCTCCGCGGAGTACTGCACATAGAACCCCTCTAATTTTATGCTGGCTCCGTTTTCAAACGTGAGGAGCAAATCGTCCCCCACCTTTGTAAAGACCACGTCACCGGGATTGAAGTCAAACTCGAACTGACTCACTTGATTATTGTAAAGGTCATAGGTTATGACTTCATTCTGCAAAGGCTCCCTGATTTCTAGTGGCTTTACGATTAAGTTCGACATGGTATTCTCCTATGTAAAAGATGTTTAAAAGTTCTGTTAACTTGGTAAAGTGACAAATACAAGAAAGTGGCAGGCAAATAAGAGCATGTCAAAAAAGGACATGTCAAATAAGATCATGTCAAATAAGATTGGCAGATAATGCCCACACACATTTGAGGAAATAAAGAACGCAAACATAGCTTTTCATAAAGAAAAACACTTGCGACGGAGAACCGACGAAACGAAACCCCGTAGGCTAAAAAGCCTACAAACCACCCCGCGCGCCTTCAATTAATAAAATAAAGCGACATTTTCGCAAAGCCGCAAAACCTTTTTTTCGAGAATCTTTCTCAAAAAAACAAGACAAGAACATGCGTAGCCCAACAAAAAAAAGCGAAAAGAGCGGTTTGTTAATAAAGAGTGCGAAGAATTTAGGTCTGTACGCAAAACCCCACACTATAACCGACAGTTATAGAAAACATCGGTAAAATAAGGTTAGCAAGAATGCAGAGGCAGGTCAAGTTTTTTTTCAGTATTTTTTTGCCACATCAAATGATTTTCAATGGATTCTCAATGGATTTTCAATGACCTGTCATATTTTGTATTAGCTTATCCTTTGAAAAAGTTTTAAACGAAGTTATGTTTCGTCTATAACTCCAAGATATATCAAGAAAACACAAAAGTAGTGTTATTTGACTATAACTATTCGATATATCAAGAAAAAAAAACAAAAGCGACGTCATTAGGAGTCCCCCGCCCCAACCGTGGAACAAGGGTGGGGCGGGGGGCGGGGCCATCGCCCCCGGAAAAGGGGGGCCCCGTTCGGGCCGTTTTTTTTTTGAATTTTTTTTAAATTGCTGGCGTTAAT
>CAYJGE010000092.1:0-12457 GCA_964369835.1 uncultured Mailhella sp. | reverse complement strand
CAAAATAGCTATATTGCTATTAAAAAGTTTTGTGGGGGAGAGCTCGAGAGGGGAGCACTTTTTCAAAAGTTCCCCCTCTCGAAAAAAATTAATCAAAAAAACGTGAGAACCATGTTTTTTTGGTGTTTTTGATTTCCCATTTTGTTTGCACAAAGGGCAATATTGGTTTAGCTCCCCATTTTTGTTTAAAAAAGCGAATACCGTCATTTATTCCGAGTCCTAAATTACATTTGACATAGCCGCGTGCGCTTGCTTCATTTAGTATGGCATAAAGTATGGCATCGGATACACCGGGGAAGGAGTTTTTTTTTCTAAATGCAAACATATAAAAAGATGTATTAAATGATGAAAAATCTGCAAGCGCACAGGCCATTAATTTATTATTCTTATCATAGGCAGAAAAAAGTTCAACTTGTGGAGATGTTATTAAATATTTTCCAAGTCCTTGTAAAATAGAGCAGAGGGCGGAATCCATAATTTTTGTTTTGATATAACTTAACATTAATTCTTGATGTTCTGTTGTCCATGCTCCTTTTCCATTGGTTTTGATAATATTAATTTTATCATTTGCTTTAACAATCATATTCTTAACTTTAAAATTAAGTTTTGAAATTGGTAAATCCAAGAACCAATAGGCATCTTCTTCTGAACTTATAGCTTCTTTTGGAGCAATATTTGGGCGTATTGGAGCAAGAACTGTAAATGTCTTTACATTTTGTTCCATAACTAATTGTTCTATTATTATATCCAATTGCTCTACAGAATGTGGGTTTTCTAAATTATAACCAATCATTATAATATTATCATATTGCCTATGCACAACATAATTTCCCATCAATTCACTTTGAACCCCTGAAACAGATGAAACATAATTTAACAGTTGATCCGACGTAATTGCCCATGCATTAATATATTGTAACATTTGTAACTTTGTCATATGTCTGATAAATTATGCAGTTTTGCATATAGCTTATGTTTAAAAGTCGGACGAACTTGACGCAAGGTAAAACCATCATCTTTTAACATATTTCTAAGATTTAACATGTGTGCTGTACCAACAAAAACAATACAGTTACCTTGCTCCATAAATGGTCTCATTCTTTGTCGAAAACGTTCATCACGCATACTGATAATTGTTTCTGTGCGAGTGGGAAATTCTGCACTTGTTCCCATTAAACGCATTAAATCACCTGCAAGATAAGCTTTTACATTCTTTTTTATCATGCTTGGCCATTTATTGCAATTTTGAAAGTAACGTATAACTCTGTCAGGTGGAACAGAGTTTAATGATGCCAGCTGCTCTTCAAGACTTTCCATGGCAATAACAGTTTTTCCCATATCATGGGCAAGATTCCAAGCCTCAAGGTCAACCGATTGTTGCCAGCCTTGACGCTCTAAAAAACCTGTCCAAAGAGTAAAAAGAGCTGTCCATGGACGGGTATTTTTTAAAAACCATAAAACGTCAATTTTACGTTTGGCTTCCATATTAAAGAATTTTGCAAATTTCCCTTCAGGGCCACGTACCATACGAGTTAGGCGTTTTATCTCATCATTGGTTAAACCATCAAAAATTGGTTGTTGTGAGGAAGTTAATTCTCTTCCGTTGGCCTCTACAAGCTTTAAACTTTCATTATCCAAAGGACCTTCAAAAATAACTGTGTCTACTTGTTCAAAAAGTTTTATAAAAGAGTGTTCAAAAGAATAACAAAAAAAATGTGCTGATCCACCTATCCACGATATTTTATTATTTTTCCTTACTTCCCAAAGCATGGCATAGGGGCGTTGTTCAGGTAAATTGGACCAAATTTCCCATTTGGATTTTCCGATAAAGGATGATAAATCAATTTCCCCTTGTTTATTGCCTATTTTGTTGGTTAATACAGCTTTTAAAATGGTTTTGGCATGGGATTTTATACTTTCATCATTTTCTTGCTCTTGCCATGTTGCCATAACAAAGGGTAAACTTGCCTTGCCACCCCATTTTTGTTTAAATTTTGTAATTCCTTCGTTTACACCAAGGCCTAAATGGATAAATTCTTTATTTTTATTTTTTGCAATTTCAATCATTTGTGAAAATAACAAGTCAGAAGCATGAGGTACATAATGGGTTTTGGAATGAGCTCCTAAAATATATGAACAAAATTTTTCAGGGGCAAAATCAAGCAAAAGAGTTGCAACAAGGTGACCTTCTTCATTCCAAGCATTTAATAGATATAATTCTGCGATATTTTGATCAAAAATACTGGCTGTACTTGCAAATAAAGTTCGCACCCTATTTTTTAATGGCACTCTCGACATAAATTCGGTAAAAAGGCGACGATGCTCGGCAGTAAAAGTAGTAGCAAGTTCAACACGTAATTTTTGTTTTGCCTTGGCTATAGGATTAATTAATTGGGAAGGAATTTTTGCATCTACCGCCAAAGTATAAAAAACATCATGCTCTTCAATATATTTTTCCATTTGAACAGGAATATGAGGAGAAACAACAAAACAATCCACAGCATTACATTTTATAACAGCCTTTTGTTTGGCTTCTAAAAAACTTTCATGGCTATACTCACCCTCCAAAGGATAGCCAATTATGGTCAGCCAATCTTCAGCAGAAAAACATAAGTAATTGTCCTGAACAAAATAAGTTCCACCTGAAACAGACTGCATAAAATTCACAGAATGTTCAGGAACTTTTGCTAGTTTGAGAATGTCTGAGTTTTGCATAGTGATTCCGGAAATATTTGGTATTTTCTCAAAAAATTAAATTTCAAGCAAATTTTTCTTTGAAAATACCAAGAAAATTGAAAGTAAGCGTATTATATGGCGCATGGAATTAATTTGTTTTTCAGTCCATAGTCTATGGTGTTTACAATCATCCAAAGCAAAAATAATTTTACTGTAATTTTTCCCTTTTGTTTCTAAGAGTAATGTGGTTTTAATGTTTTGGTCTTGCATAATTTTATGCAGAACCTCGTTATGAGCTACATCTATATCTTTATAGTAAATAACTTCTTTTTCATCCAGTTCTTGTAAAAGGTCTCCTAAGATTTTGGGTGAAATTCCGTCCAAAACCTTTTTGGCGCTATTTATTCCATATGCATTATATTCATGAATAACGTTATAACTTATTCCATTATTTTCAGTCTCAAGAACTTGAACTCTATCAACAGAAAATCTTTCGCTGATTAGTTTAAAAATATTTGTCATTGCTTCTGAAAAATCATTGGCATGATACATGGTTTCAAAGGTTGAAGTTACAAGGTCAAAATCCAAATAGGAATTTACAATTTTATTTGCATTTTCCAAAATTTTCATATTACTTGCAACATTATTAAGGGAAATATTAGAAAAAAATGTATAACAATCCTTGCCCCTAAGTTTTGATTGATAAAGAGCTTTATCTGCTGTTTTATATAAATCATCATAGGTTTTACCATCTTCAGGATAAAGTGAAATACCTATGCTTCCCGAAACCTTATGTGAATTATCTTCACCAATGAATGTCCTTTTAAAGGCAGCGGCAATCATTTCTGCTTTGGTAATAAGAATATTTGTATTATTGATATTTTTGAGGAAAACAACAAATTCATCACCTCCGATTCGACCAATAATATCTTGATCTCTAAAATGATCTTGTAAATTTTTAGCAATTTCCGTAAGAACCCTATCGCCGGCGTGATGTCCAAGATTATCATTGATTGCTTTAAAATTATCTATATCAAAAATAAACATTGCATGGGAGTTGTTTGGTTGTATTTCTATAGTTCTTTTAATTAAATTTTCAGTTGTTATTTTATTGAAACAATTTGTTAAAAGATCTGTTTGAGATAGAAGTTCAAGCATTTTTTCTTCATGCACATCAAAGGTTCTGCCAATACAAAAAATAGGGTCATGTTCCTTGTTATAAATTATTTTATATATTGTTCTATAGTATCTGCTTTCACCTGTCGGCAAGTTGAATCTAAAATCCCATGTTTTTTCAATCCCTTTGATTATATTGTTATATTTTTCATAAAAAATGTCTAAATCGTCTTGATGAATTAATTGTTTAATGTCAAAAGAATCAGGAAATAGTTGTTTTGTTGAAGGAAGATTTAATATATCCTTACCTTTACCGAAAAATTTGATATTTGAAGTGCGTAAATCAAGACCAAAAAACCAGCCCTGTGTCATGTCCGCTATGCTATTAAAAAAGGTTTTATCTGAAACATGATCAAAGAAATAACCATCTCCCCAGTCTACATCTTCAGTTCCGGCAAGTTGTGGGCGTAAATCTTTTACATAGGCCGCAATATAAGGCCTATCCTCATTATCCTTAATTTCTAATCTTTGAAATAGGACTTCAGCAGGTATTTCATTACCATTAATATCACAGTGAAGCCAATTGAATTTTACATAGCCTTCTTCTCGGGCTTGTTCAATATATTTTGGCCCTGCTTCAGAGGAGAGTCTTCCGTCCGGTTGCTTTAGGGGAGAAAGTTTTTCAAAGTTTAATGCATATTCTTCCTTTGTTGCCAATCCAAAGGTTTTTACTGTTTGTTGATTACATAAAATATTAATATTTTTATGATTTAATAAACTCATACAAAGTGGTGTTGCATCTATTAACGCAAAAATTTCTTTTGAATGGCCTGAAAAATATAATTCTGTTGTTAATTTTTTCAATATTGATTGAAATTCATGTTGAGTTTCAAAATTATCATAAATGGCACAAAAATCATCAATGGGCATTGGTTTATAGAAATAGTACCCTTGGCCATAATGGCAGCCAAGTTCTTGAAGGGCAATTTTTTGTTCTTTTGTTTCAATACCTTCTGCAAGGCAAATGGAAGATCCCAATTCAGTAATTGTTTTTATGATATTTCTGACCACGGTTCTGTTTTTATTTCTTGTGGTCATATGATCAATAAGACTTTTATCTATTTTTACTTCTGTAAAATCAATCATAGAAAGCATGAGTAGATTTGAGTGTTTGGCACCAAAATCATCCAGTGAAACATCAAATCCGGCTTCATTTATGGAATGTAATTTTTTTTCAAAAAATTCAAAATCCAATTTATCGATACTTTCAGTTATTTCTATTTTAATATATTTATGAGGAATTGAATGATTTTTACAAATCCTAGTCATTTCATCAATGATATCATGAGCCATAAAAGTAACACGGGAAAAATTAACCGCAATCTTAATGGCTTTATTTTCATCAATCAGTTTTTTTAATAAAATGCACACTTGTTCAAAAACATAAAAATCAACATGTCTGATTGTTCCCTCATGCTCATAAATAGGTATAAATTTATCGGGGGAAATGATCTTGCCTTTGTTATCACGTTTTCTGATTAAGGCTTCGGCACCAATGATTTTTTCTGATTTTAATTCAACTTTAGGTTGTAAATAAATCGAAAAATTTCCATTTTGAATTTCTTCCAATAAAATTGAAAGAGGATTTCTTCTTGAATGAATTTCTTTGCCGGATTTTCCTTTATAGTGATATTGCTTATCGGCAAGCATAATGTCACTGGCTTGGCTGACTCCAAGACGTATATCTATATGTTTATCTTGCCATATTCCACCAACAGCAAAGGAAACTTCCTTTCTTTCAGAATCTTTTTTTCTTAAACTTTCAGTTAAATTTTCAAAATCTTCCTGTGAAATATTTGAGCAAAGTGCCACAAATTCGTCGCCGGAAAGTCTATATATATCATTTTTTACATAATTTAATAGAATGTGTGCAACTTCTTTGATTAAATAATCACCATAAGCTTCGCCGTAAAGCTCATTGACTTGTTTTAGACTATTGATATTAATATGGATAATTCCCATGGAAGAAATATTGCTTGCATCTATTTCTTCCAATCGTACAGCATACTTATTTCTGTTATATACTCCTGTAAGTTTATCTGTATAGGAAAGTCTTTCAAGTTCCTTTTGAAAAAGATTTTTTTTGATATCATCATTTACAAAAATAGAAACAGAGTGCAATAAGGTATGGTCATTAATCATAACCTTGGGGTTATCAACTCCCATAATGCCACTTATCTCTTCCTTAATATATAGCGGAATAAGTAAAATTGAAGTGACATTAAACCTTTTTAATACTTTATAAAGATCCGGATAGCTTGCTTGTTCTTCTTCTATGTCAGTAACGGAAATATAACCATCTCTTTTTAATATTTCTATGGTACTCTCTAAATCTTTAATATCAATGGTTGGTATTTTACTTAATGTTTCAAATTTGGGGGAAGCAGACCATTCAAAAGATTGTTGTATGAAATTTTCTTTTACTTCTGAAAGATAAGCTCTGTCAGCATTATAATAACTGCCCACAATACCAAGTAGGCTATTGATGGCAGTTTCAAGAGAATTTTCTTTTCTTAAAGTGTTTACACATTCTAAAAGGGTGGATTCAAGGGTTAGTTTTTGCGACATTTCCTCAGATTTTGTATGCTCTATTGTATTATCAAAGGCAATAGTCATTCTTTGGTCTTTACCGTCAATATTAATTAAAGAGTCGATTACAGTATAAGCTGCTTGGCTTAGATGCACAAACATTTTCCTGACGACTTGTTCTCCCGGTTTTAGTGTGGAGTTTACACAATGAGGGCAAGGTTTATCAAGGTTTTGAAATATTTTATAACATTTTTTTCCTATAAAACTATTGTCATAATGCATGCCTAAGAAATTTTTTATGGGTTCATTGACATAAATGAGATCGAATGTTTCTTTATCAGCGATATAACATAAAAAATTTTTACTATTTACAATTAATTTATCTAAATCTTTCGGTGTCAATTGTAAACTCCTTCATATCTTTTAATCAATTTACAATAATTTTATAAGCATATAGTATTATGAATAAAAAAACAAGTAAAATTTTTTCCTAGAAATTATTATAAGTTACAATTTTTTCATATTAAAAAATGCACATTTTTAATCGTTCAATTACCTTCTGTTTTTTATAGTCAAATTTATTATATTTATTTTTTTATTGTTATACTATTCTAAAAAAGTGTAAAATCTGTGATAATTTATAAAATTTGGTTTTTAGGAGTGGGAAAGCACATGATTTCGATTTGCGATATATGAAGTAATGTCATTTCAATTCTTATATTAAAAGATATTTTTATCAAAATTGATTAGGGTGTGTTTCTAAATTCTTGTATTGTTTTCTATTACTTGTTTTTGCTTCGCAAAATCAAGTTGGGTTTTCTATTACTTGTTTTTGCTTTGCAAAATCAAGTTGGGTTTTCTATTGTCATAAAATATAGGGGTAAACCAGTCAGGCTTCCAATATCTGCGTCAAGCTGTAAATTTTATCGGTTATGTACTTGAGTACACGCCCTCTAAAATTTTTCGCTTTCCTTGCTCTTGAAAGCCTGCCTTATTTTACCCGCTATTTTATGACACTACCTCGCTTTTTGCTTGTCAAAACGAATAGTTATTAAATCGTTTATGCACTTTGTAAGGTTAAGCAAAAAGCGATTTAATGGAACGTGAACCCCCCGTCATATTGCCTAAGCTTCGCTTAGCAATATAACACCCCCCTTATTGTGCTTACGCAAGCGAGCACAAGGGGGAAAGGTAAAATTTTCAAATAAAGTTTGAAAATCATTGGGGTTTGCAAAGGGAGTCACTCCCTTTGCTGGGGGGTTGGGGGCAAAGCCCCCAAATTGGAATAACTTGAGTGAACACTAGAGCAGTTTCAATAAATATTGAGAACTCTACCCCCATAAAGCTTTCAAAAAGCAATCATTTAACGAAGCGGCAAAGCCACTTCTATTCTTGCTTTTTGCACTTCAATGTCGCCATGCTCCAATGAAGTGCTTAGGGCATTTTAGGACAATTCTTTTCTAAAAATGCCCTAGCGGTTAACCATTTTTCATGGACAGATTAATTCTTCCTCTTTTGATATCCACTTCAATAACTTTCACTTTTACTTTTTGCCCTGCACTGACTACTTCGTGGGGATTTTTGACAAATGTATTGGCAAGTTGGCTAATATGTACAAGTCCGTCACGGTGCACACCAATATCAACAAAGGCGCCAAATTGAGTTACATTTGTTACAATTCCGGAGAGTTCCATGCCTTCGTTTAGATGTTCAATATCAGTTATGCCTTCTGCAAAGCTAAAATGTTCAAATGCCGGACGAGGGTCACGCCCCGGTTTGGCAAGTTCTGCAATAATGTCGTTTAGGGTTGGCAATCCAATTTCATCATTTAAATAGTTGGTGAGTTTAATTTCTTTTCGGAATTTTTCATTTTTTAATAAATCTTCAACGGTGCAACCAAGATCTTTTGCCATTTGCTTGACAAGATTATAGCGTTCTGGGTGAACGGCACTGGCATCAAGTGCCTCTTTTCCGTTTGGAA
This sequence comes from uncultured Mailhella sp., assembly GCA_964369835.1. Lineage (GTDB taxonomy): Bacteria > Desulfobacterota > Desulfovibrionia > Desulfovibrionales > Desulfovibrionaceae > Taurinivorans. Next base: position 4,095 of record CAYJGE010000092.1, on the reverse strand, counting down.
TACGAAGAAATCCGGCTGATAGTTCAAAGGCTTTAGAACCTAGACGGGGAACTTTTAATAAATCCTTGCGTGTATTGAATGCACCATTTTCTTGCCTCCATTTAATTATATTTTTGGCAAGGGCAGGGCCTATGCCCGAAACATAACTTAAAAGCTCTGTGCTGGCTGTATTCATATCAACACCAACGGCGTTTACGCAAGAAGAAACAACTTCACTGAGGGCATCTTGGAGGGCAGTTTGGTTTACATCATGTTGATATTGTCCTATGCCAAGGGAGGCAGGATTAATTTTGACCAGTTCTGCCAAAGGATCCATGAGCCTACGCCCGATTGAAACAGCTCCGCGAACTGTGACATCTTGATCTGGAAATTCTTCTCTGGCTATTTCGGACGCAGAATAAACAGAAGCACCTCTTTCATCAACCAAAATTATGGATATTTGAGCCAAACCAAGTTGTTTTACAAAGGCTTCTGTTTCACGCCCTGCTGTTCCGTTGCCAACCGCTATGGCTTCAATTTCATATTTTTTACAAAGTTTTATTACGGTTTCACCGGCTTTTTTACCTTGTTCTTGTCCTGTTAGAGGATAAATAACATCATGATGTAATAAATTGCCAAGATTATCAAGACATACAAGCTTTGCACCTGTTCGCCAGCCCGGATCAAGGGCAAGGATTTTTTTGGGACCAAGGGGAGATGTCAATAAAATTTTTCTTAGATTGGCAGTGAAAACCACTGTGGCTTCTTTTTCTGCTCTTTCCTTTAATGTATTACGATATTCGTTTTCCAAAGATGGAGCCAAAAGCCTTTGCCAACCATCTTTTATGGCCAGTAAAACTTCATCTGAACCGGCATGATTTGAAAATTTTAACCAAATTTTTTCCATCATATCCAATGCCTTATCTTCATCAGGTCGAATATTGACAGATAAAATTCCCTCACGCTCTCCCCTTAAAACAGCAAGTAATCTGTGGGCAGGCATGTTGGCGGCTAATTCCTTACGATCAAAATAATCTTGATAGACTGTATCATCTTCCTTACCCTTGCTAACTTTAGAATGAAGATTAGCATTTTGAACAAAAAGACTACGCAAAACTTTACGGGTTTTCATATCCTCTGAAAAATGTTCAGCCAAAATATCTCTTGCACCTGCCAAGGCATTTTGAGCATCACTTACACTAAGGGCAGGATTTTCATGCTCTTTGACAAAATTTTCAGCCAATTGTAAAAGATTTGTTTTTTCTTTTGTATCGTTTTCCTGCTTTAAAATGGTCATGGCAAGGTCTAGCAAACCTCTTTCTTTGGCCTTGGTTGCCCTTGTCATTCGTTTTGGCTTATATGGTAAATAAATATCTTCCAAAACATTTAAACTTGTGGCTTCCCATATGGATTTTTCAAGCTCAGGTGTAAGTTGTTCACGCTCTTGCATGGCAGTAAGAATGGAGTTTCTTCTTGTATCAAGGGCACGTAAACGCTCAAGGCTGTCTCTAACCTTTGTCAGCTCAAGTTCATCAAGACCGCCTGTTACTTCTTTTCTATAACGGGCAAGAAAAGGAATTGTTGCACCATCATCAAGTAAGGCAATTGTTTTTATAATATTTTGTTCAGGAAAAGAAAGTTCATTTGCAATACGCATGGACAAAGATAAAGACATGATAACCTCAATAAAAAATCACCATAGCAATTTTATTAAAATTAGTATGGTGACTTTATAATTTTATAATTTATAATTTTATTTTTTCAAGCTTTCAATGATATTGGTAAGCTCTTGAGTTTGAGCTGATAATGAAACAACAGCTTCAGCCGCTTCCAACATGGCATTATTGGTTTTATTGGCAATTTCATTAATTTGATCAATGGAAGTTGTCATTTCACGAACAGTAAATGATTGTTCTTCACTGGCAGTTGCAATGGCGCTTACACCTGCTGCACTAACATCAGCCATTTCAAGAATATCACGAAGAGCTTCACCACTTTGAGTTGCAAGGTTAGTTGCCTCTTCAATTCTTTGCACAGCAATATCAACTTGTTTTACATTGCTATCTGTACTTTCTTGAATGGCATGAATAGCATTTGCAACATCTGTTGTTGATGTTATGGTTTTTTCGGCAAGTTTACGAACTTCATCGGCAACAACGGCAAATCCTCGCCCTGCTTCACCTGCTCTGGCTGCCTCAATGGCTGCATTTAATGCCAAAAGGTTGGTTTGATCTGCAATATCGGTGATAACGCTCATAACAGTATTAATTGATTGGGCATGTTCAGATAGGGCATTCATATTTTTACGTAATTTGATTGACTCTTCTTGGACTGCACTGATGGAAATTTTACATTTTTCAGTGATTTGAGCCCCAGCAATAGCTTTTTGTTTTGTATTTTCAGTGACTTGTGCACTATGGCTTGAATTGGAGGCAACATCAATAACTGTTGAATTCATTTCTTCCATGGCTGTTGCTGTTGAAGCAATACGATGGGCTTGATCTTGAACACTGTTTGAAGACAGTTCAATTTGGGTTGAAAGTTCTTCAGAGGCAGAAGCAACAATATTCACAACATCTTCAAGTTGTCTTGCGGCGTCTAAAAGTCCTTCACGTCTTGCTTTGGAAGCCTTTTCAGCGGCTTCATTGGCTTCATTTTGTGCAATTTCAGCTTTAGCTACAGCTTTTTTGGCTTCTTCTGTGGCTTCTTTAGCTTCATTAACCATTGAAGCCATTTTGCTAATCATAACATCAAGTCCACGAGCAAGGTCACCAAGTTCATCAGCTCTTAAACTATATATATTTACTTCTTGTTGCATGGCAGAGGTTAAAACTAAATTTCCTTCTGCCACATAGGTTGAAATGGCTGATGCTTTTTGTAAACCTGAAGAAATTCCCTTGGCAACCAAGAAAATAATGATACTGATAGCTGCAATAATGGAAAGAGCTATTAAATAAATTTGCACTTCCAGGGCACTTACAGACTCATAAAATTCATTATGGGGAATATCAATCACAAGTATCCAGTTGGCTGCTTCAATATAGGAATAAAAAGCAATTAATGGCTCACCTTCATAATCTATGTTAATAATACCTTGTTTTTTTTGTGCCATTTCTCTGACATAAGGTAAGGCACCATCATTATCACCAATATATTGATTTAGATTATCCATTACAATATTAAAATCTTTATCATATATATAGGTGGTCATATTATCTGTTAATTTAATGGCGGACAGTGTGGCTTTATTTAGAGCCAATAGATCTACTCTGATAACAAATACTCCCTCTATGACATTATTATACCTAAGGGGATAGGAAATAAAGGCAGCAAATTCACCTGTTTCAAGGGATTTACGTACTTCAATTGCTGATTGCCCTCTAAATCCTTCTTTTACAGTTTCGTAATTACTGACATCTAAACCAATTAGCTGAGGTCTTGAATTTGCAACAGCTATACCTTTCTTGTCAACAATAAAACTAAGGGAAATATCTCTATAAATGTCAGCAATAAGTTGTAAATATTTATTTAATTCATTTTGCATTTCCAAGGTGCTTTCTGATTCGGGATCTGTATTATAAGTTTTTACAAACTCTTGCAAGAGAGGATCTTCTCCGTATGAAGCTGTAACACCTTCAATATAAGTAATAATATTATTAATCTCACTGGCCTGAATACGTACAAGTTCACTTAATTGGGTATTGTTTACTTTAGTAAAACTATTTGTAGATGAAAATCCGGCAATAAAAGCCAGAATAGCAAGTCCCAGAATAGTTGGAAGTAGAATAAACAGCATCATTTTTTTCAGTAAATTCAGCTTCATAGCTTAAGATAACCTCACTTTTTATTTTAATATGGATTTATATAAAATATTTTATATTTTTGTCCTTGAAATTCTTTAGCATATCGAAAAAAAAATAGCAAGAATTATAATGAGGTAAGATAAAATATATTTTACCTTAAAAGTGAAAATCATTTTGTCTTGTGAACAATTAATAAAAAAAGCCACATTTTATAAATATGTGGCTTTTTTTGGGAAAGGTAGTAGTGATTATACCCATGCCATTCCGGTTTTAAAAAACCATAATTATGGCATGATTTTTGATTTTAGACATT